>CAZJTO010000018.1:0-19851 GCA_964548935.1 uncultured Saprospiraceae bacterium | reverse complement strand
CCGACAAATTGACTCAGAAGAGCTACACAGAACATACGGTCCAAAACATTGCCTCTATCTCTAAAACAGTCAGTGCGATCGCCCTACTTAAGGCACAAGAGCTTGGCAAGTTGGATCTGGATGACCCGATTAATAAACATCTTCCGTTCACTGTAATCAATCCTTATTATCCCGATGTCCCAATCACCATCAGACAGATTGCTACACACACATCAAGCATTCAAGACCGAGGTTATTGGTATTCATTCAACAGTTATGTGATGAAAGGCAAAAAGCAAGCTGGTGAGAAGAAAAAGATATACTTCAGCAAGCCAGAGAAGATGCTTACGCTTGCCGAATTATATCATAATTATTTAAATCCAGATGGTAAGAACTACAGGAAGAAAAGCTTTTCTAAGCACAAACCAGGAGAGCATTATCAGTATTCTAATATTGCCTCGGCTATAGGCGCTTATATCATCGAATTGGCGACTGGCGAGGATTTCAAGAGCTTTACTCAGCAGCATGTTTTTGATCCATTGGGGATGGACGATACGGGATGGTCATGGGAGGACATTGATTTAGATCAACACTCTAAGGTTTATACCGTGTCACATAAACCAATAGCTCCGTATTCCCTGATCACCTATCCCGATGGAGGTCTGAGGACAAGCGCTCATGATATGGCTATTTATGGTTCTGAACTGGTTAAAGGCTATGCAGGTCGAGGCAAACTGTTATCACCTAAGTCTTACGTAGAGATATATTCTGGAGCTTTAACGCCGGAACAGCTTGCATCTCGTGGCAATGATAACAAAGGCGTGTTTTTTGAAATCACTGACAAACACCAGATCGGTCATAGCGGATCTGATCCTGGTGTGACCACACTGATGTATTTTGATACTGACAAACGAGTGGGCAGATATCTACAGGTAAACACAGAGGTCAATAAAAAGAATCGAGACACTTTCAGAGCTATTTACAACAAGCTCAAGGAGTATGAAACTCAATTTTAAGGGGAAGAAATCAAATCATTCCGTTGTGCGACTTCTCAACAGAAACTCTCAAAGACTCACTTAGCAACAATACTAAAACTGAGCTGAAGCACTATGAGGTAACTTGGGATCGGCATGCCGAATTTAGGCACTATTCAGAATAATGATTGAATCTCCGCATTCACATCAGACCAATGAATAGATGTTGACAATTAATCCTAAATTCGTCACCATTACCTTTTTTCAATGACAGACAAGCATACGGAGGAGTTGTCCTCATTTACAGTTTCAACAGTCCTTTTTCTTCTTTCATTTGGCACCGTATTGTTCACGGTCATCCTATTTAGGTTGCTGTCTTTTTTTATAATGCCATCCCTGTTTTTTGATTTGCTATTCATTGGATTTCCCATTGGTGCTTTGGTTGGGTTTTACTTGTTTAAAACAAAGATTAGCTCCTTATCTAAATCGTTGTGGCTCTTGCAGTTGGCCATGCTTTTTTCGGTAGGCACCATGTTCATCTGCAAACAATATGATTATCTCAGGGCTCATTTATTCGATATCGAGCTTACCCAGTTGTTTCTTCAAATCGTGATTTTCACTGTTTTCTTCTTGCCTTTTTTTGTTGCCTATGGCCTGAGTGAGTACATCGGGTATCAGATCGGCAGAAGAGTAGTAAAAGGTAAAATGTACGTAGTCTATGCGCTCTACCTCTTTGGTGCTGCATTGGGATATCTATTTGCGGAATTCTTCTTTACCCCACTGGGTATTGTTCCAATGATGATCATTCCATTCCTCTGTGTAGCCCTTGCCGCATTGTTGTTGAAATCAAGTCGATTCCCTCTCATACTTGTAGAATGTGCATTGTTGTTGGGATTAGTATTTGTACCTGGCTTAGACAGTACATTCTTGAAGTTGTACAAAGGAGATAGCTTTCAATCGACACAATACTTTGAGCAATATGGCTATGAAATCATCCATCAGGAATGGGGAAAATATGGTCTGGTAGAAATCATGGAAGCCCGCAGTGGTGTTGAGAACTACGCCGGATTTTATAATGACATCTTTCAGTGGGATTATTCACCAGAATATGGTTATGCCCAACATGGGATGGGAATGATTCCATTAGATATCAGCGCTGAAGATGCTAAAATCGTCATTATCGGTTCCGGTGGCGGTCGTCAGGTACAGTATGCTAAAAAGACCAAGAAGGATCTCGATTTACTTGCGATTGAGTTAGAGCCAGGTGTCTTGGAGGCAGTGCAACATGATCTGGCAGAACAATTCAATTCAGTTTATGACGGACCTAATGTGAAACTAGTCAACGCAGAAGCACGAGGTTATATCGAGAACCTCGAGGAGCGATTTGATCTTATCTATCTGCCCAGCGTTGGTGGTTATCCCCAAATGATGCTAGAACCGGGCAATATGATTCGGACTATTGATGCTTTTGAAACCTTGGCATCAAAGCTTACTGATGATGGCATTCTTGCGGTCTGGTACCCTATCGGACTCGACCCGAAGCAGATCTTAACGGAGCAATATATGCGTACGTTTGAGAGCGAGAACATCAATCTCAATGTAGTGGCATATAGTACAGATGAAGAGATATTGATCTTGGGATCCAAGAATGCAGAATCATTGCCGCTCACCGATGAAGTACAGAAATTTTTCACTTATGGATATGAGCATAAAACTCCGCTTTCACCCAATATAATGAAGCGGCCTCAGCCCATTGAAAAGACTTGGGGAACAGATGTTTTTAAACCGATCACTGATAACCAACCTTTTCTCGCCGGCAATGTCCAGCATATATTTTCATTAGAGCAAGTGGGTCGTTTATTTCTGATGGTGGCAGGCTTGTTGGTTCTATTCTCCGGCTTGTTACTATTTGCATTGAGAGGGAAAAAAGACTCTAATATTCCGGGCAAGACTTTTGGACAGACCTTGTGGATCAGTCTATTGGTCGGAGCAAATTTTCTCATAGTAGAACATTATTTGATATTGATGCTCTTCAAGAAAACCTTTGTCTATCACAACGCTCTGGTCTTGGGTGCCATAGGCTTTCTAATTGTTTCAGGACTCGGTAGTACATTCATCACTGCTAAGAGAAGACCCCTACTTCAATTGATTGCAGGGATTACCATGTTACTACTGCTGTTCTTACACAATGACCTACCTGTTTGGGCAAGTCTGTTGTTGTTAGCACCAGCGTCTTTTGTCACGGGAAGTTTTTTCCCGGTGTTGTTCGAAGCTGCTGCAAAAAAACCACTCGTCGTGTTTGCGGCAGATGCCATCGGTGCAGCATTAGGACTGCTCGTTTCATTTTTTGTGCCGATTGTCTTCGGTTTCAGTTTGTTTTTTGTTGTGAGCACCCTGGTCTTTATCATTACGCTCATTGTGACTTATCGATTCTTTCAAGATTTGACGATGCCACCAGAACATGAAATAGCCCATTGATTCATAAGATCATTGAATTGAAATAGAAATACTGAAGAAGTAGCGAAACTTGGAGCAGATTAATCTATTCGACCTGCTAGCTACTACATGATATCACGAGACTAATTACCGTCCTAAATAAGCCTTGAATTCTTCTACAACCTTCTCAGTTTGTGAGTTATCCTTACCCCCTGCCGTAGCAAAGAAAGCTTGACCACCACCACCACCTTTGATATACTTTGACAACTCCTTGATAATCGTACCAGCATTCAGATGATCTGAGACTATATCCTTATTAATCATACATAGGAGGTTGATCTTCTCTCCATTGATGATCAAAAAGAGTAACACTGTCTTATCAAGACTTTGATCGATAGCATAGGCGAGCCCTTTGGCGTCTGCCACCTCCATATCATGCAGCTCTGCGATGACCACATCGAGATCTTTAATCTTTTCAGCTTGCTGCAGTAAACCAGATTTCAGAGAGGTTGCTTTCTCAGCTTTGAGTGAGGACAACTTCTTATTGAGGTCCTTCTGCTCAACAAGCAGTTGTTGTACAGACTGACTCACATTCTTAGGACTCTTAAGCATCAGCTTAATCGCTTTGTGCTCATTGATGATGGCGTTGACATAATCATACGCCACTTGTCCAGTGAGTGCTTCAATACGTCGCACACCAGAGGCAACAGCTCCCTCGCTTTTGATCTTAAACAATCCTAATTGTCCAGTGTGATTGACATGACAGCCTCCACAGAGTTCTACACTATAAGACTTATCAAAGGTGATCATGCGCACGTGGTCTCCATACTTCTCACCAAATAGCATCATAGCTCCGCTATCTTTCGCTTCGGCAATTGGGATGTTGCGAGCTTCTCCCAGTGGGATATTCTCACGAATTTTCACATTAACGATGCGCTCTACTTCAGCTACTTGTTCATCGGTCATCTTTTCAAAATGACTAAAGTCAAATCGCAAGTATTTATCATTGACCAGTGACCCTTTTTGCGCAACATGGTCTCCCAACACACTTCGTAAGGCTGCATGCAGCAAGTGTGTAGCCGAGTGATTACTCTCAATCTTGCGGCGACGAGCAGCACTGATTTCTGCACTGAATGCTACAGATGGGTCCGCAGGAATTTCATTCACCTGGTGGATGACCAGGTCATTTTCTTTTTGCGTGTCGAGCACTTTGATAATCGTACCATTGGCGGTCTTGAGGACTCCAGCGTCGCCGACTTGTCCCCCACTCTCAGCATAAAACGGCGTCTTGTCGAGCACCAATTGAACAGTTTCCTTTCCTTTGTTGGTCTTCGTACGATACTTGATGATCTTCACCGCCTCAAGGGTATCGTGGTCATATCCTAAGAATTCCGCATTGTCTATATCATGTACTTGAACCCAATCACCAGTTTGTGATTCTGCATCTTTTCGGCCTCGTTTTTTCTGATCAGCGAGGCATGATTCAAACCCTGCTTCATCTATAGTCCATCCTTTCTCCTGCGAAATCAATCTCGTCAAGTCAATAGGGAATCCGTAGGTATCATATAGTTCAAATGCGATATCGCCAGCCAGTAAGCCATCATTGATCTTCACTTGGTTGATTCGCTTCAATCCTTGCGCCAGTGTTCTGAGGAATGACTTCTCTTCCTCCAGCACGATTTTAGCTACGAAGTCTTGCTGCTGCGATAACTCTGGGAACACATCAGCAAAATACTCACCCAAAGCCGGGATCAACTTGTAGATCAATGGTTCTGAGGTATCAAGGAAAGAGTAATAATATCGAACGGCCCGGCGCAATATTCTTCGTACCACATATCCAGCACCAGTATTAGACGGGAGCTGTCCATCTGCTATACAGAACGATACCGCTCTTACATGATCAACGATTACTCTAAAGGCGATATCCTTACGAGCATCAAGATCATAAGAGCCCTCATATTTTTTACCAGTCAACTTCTCTAACTCTGCTACAAATGGCGAGAACACATCGGTATCATAGTTAGATTGTTTTCCTTGGATCGCCATGCACAATCGCTCAAACCCCATTCCCGTATCAATGTGCTTAGCTGGCAGCGTCTGAAGAGAGCCATCCGCTAATCGATTGAACTGGATAAATACCAAGTTCCATATCTCGATGACGAGAGGATGGTCGGCATTGACGAGATCTTTTCCGCTGTTCTTCTTGCGTTCCGCATCAGGTCTGATGTCAATATGTATTTCTGAGCACGGTCCACATGGCCCTGTCTCACCCATCTCCCAAAAATTATCCTTGCGATCAAAATACAGTATGCGATCTACAGGCACATATTTTTTCCAAATGTCCGCGGCTTCCTCATCAGCCTCTAAGCCATCCGCTTTATCCCCTTCGAATACGGACACATACAGGCGATCCTTTGGCAGGCCATACACTTCCGTTAGTATCTCCCATGCCCAAGCTATCGCTTCAGTCTTAAAGTAGTCACCAATAGACCAGTTGCCCAACATCTCAAACATGGTGTGGTGGTAAGAGTCTACCCCTACTTCCTCAAGATCATTGTGCTTTCCTGAGACCCGTAGACACTTCTGAGAATCTGCAATTCGAGGATTATCAGGCGTCTGATTACCCAAGAAAAAATCCTTGAACTGATTCATGCCCGCATTCGTAAACATGAGCGTCGGGTCATTTTTATTAACTATTGGCGCAGATGCCACTATTTTGTGTCCTTTACTCTGAAAGAACTCAAAGAACTTAGATCTTATCTCTGTGGATGTCATGATGAATCGCTTTTAAAATACTCCCTCTAATAGACTGCTTACTACCAGCCTGTTACCAATGCAAATAATTCATATATGATAAATTCACGAATATGTTCTGAAAGTTTTGTTGAATCCAACTCATCTATTAACTTCGCAGTCATTCCATGAACTTTTCACCTATCTTTTGAGGCGTCTCAAAAGTAACATATAGATGTGAAACCCAAATCTGATGAATAGAGAAAAGTACATTTTTAATCCTACTACTCTTCAATACGAAAAACAAGAGTCTACACTTAAGGCTACAGTATACGCTACGACGAAGTATCTTTCTGCAGTACTCTTCACCGCACTCGTCATATTCAGCTTAGGATATAAGTTCTTGCCAACTCCAAAGGAGAAAGCCCTCGAAAGAGAAATTGATCAAATGGAATTCCATTATCAAAATCTATCGTCGCAGCTTGATCAACTCACTGGAGATATAGATCAACTACAGCAAAAAGATGCTGATGTACATAGAGCGGTATTTGGCATGGACCCGATCGATGATGGTGTCTGGAATGGAGGAATTGGTGGTAGAGAAAAACTCGTGCATCTCGGTAACAACTTAGAGGCTAATGAGCTCCTCAATGTGGCTCTCAGTAAGCTTGATAAGCTCAAGAGGAAAGTAAACTTACAGACCGCTTCGATGGATAGCATCGGTGCCTTAGCAGAATTACACGCTGATAAGCTGGCATCTATACCAAGTATAAAGCCTGTCCAAGAGGATAAACTCAAGAGAAAAGTGCAACACATGTCTGGATTTGGAATGCGTCTACATCCTGTACATAAGGTTAAGAAAATGCACGAAGGAATCGACTTCACCGCACCACGAGGCACGAACATCCAAAGTACTGGAAATGGCAAAGTCGTAAAAGTGCAAAAAATCAGAACGGGCTATGGGAACAACGTTGTCATAGATCATGGTTTTGGATACACCACACTATATGGACACATGGATCAGGTGTTCGTTTCAAAAGGCGATGTCGTGACTAAAGGACAGCCTATTGGCACAGTAGGCAGTAGTGGTACATCTACAGCACCACATTGTCATTATGAAGTGCGAGTGAATGGTCGCCCAATTAATCCGATCAACTATGTGATGGACGGATTAACACCAGAAGAATATCAAGAGCTCGTAATCAAAGCAGCAGCAGAAAATCAAAGCTTAGATTAATCCTGAGCATTACTCAGGTAATAATACTTGGTAAACTATACTATCAGACTTGATCTGATAGTACGAACTCTCTAATCTCCGAACTAAGCTGAATGTCCACTTCTGGATTCTGCTCTATGAGTTGTCTGATGCGCCGTCGATTGCGTATATGACCTACATCGTGAATTAGAATCTGACTAATACGATCGCCATAGACTCTAACCATTTCGAGGTAATAATCAATGTCGCTCTCTGCAGAATCACCAATCAACACGAACTTCTGTGTCTCGAAAGTCCTTAAGACCTTGTGTAACATGTTGAGCTTATGCGTGATCTGAGATTTGTTTCTAAAAATCAACTGACGTCCATAATCTCTCAAGAAGGTAGGTCCATCGATATAACCATAATGCGAAATAAATCTCTTGAGGAAGTAGTATATATTCCATGGACTATTGGAGATATAGAATATTGGCCTAGTGGACTTAAGGATAGAGGCTATAAGATCACTCATCCCAACAACTGGCGTACGTTGAAACGGTGATCGCGTAAAGGTAAAGTACATCATCTTGATTTTAAGATAGGAGGTAACATACGACCACATGATGGTATCATCTATATCTGAGACAACAATCAGGTCTGTATGATCTGGCACATAGAGTACTTGAGTCTGAGAGCTGAGTCCAGTAAAGTCTTGATGATTGACGCTAATCTTCATCACAACCCATTCTACAGTATCTATGCTAAGAGATGAAGTATACTTTTGATCAAACACATAATACCCTTCATGATCGGTCTGGGTGTGATAGACTTGATCGCCGATCTCCAAGATGACATCAACGTACTCATACTCTAACGTGACAAACCTCAAGACCGTCTCAATAAAATTTCCTCCAGCAGACTGACTGGAACGTCGCCTCAGATAAGGAGTCTTTACTACCCTGCCCTTGACATAAAGCTGCTCCGGACTACAGTATCCATCATAGCATATCACCGTGGGCTTCAGTCTGATCATACGTAATTCTGACAATGATCAAGATGCATTGGCGTGATCCTCAACATCTTGTGATATTTATGAAACTGAACATACCTTCCACAAGTGATTTACGAAGAATAGGGAAAAATAAAAAGCCCGACAAAATGCCGGGCTTAAGTTGTGTCTTATGGTTGGGTTTCGCCCGTTCTGTTGTTGTCAAGATTAGCATCTGCCAGCAAATAGTTGGGATCAATAACTACTGACTGAATCGCACTCCTATCATATGGCACCTGTAGCACATAACTACTGTGTGTCCAGGGCCAATCCTCCGCCACTTCGTATTTCGTATAGCCATCTGAATCCTTGGCTCCTCTCATCATCCTGAGGGGAATCGTATAGTTCACCACTTCTCCACTTGTAAGCGTGATCGCTACATCCAAGGGCATTGGCATGACGCCTACTTTAGATAAACTTATCGTTGAGACATTTTCTCTTTGAGCTTCTATCCCGTCGACACTATAATCGATGGTGTGTGTCGTGTTTACGAAGTACTCTTTGAACCAATCCAACTCCAGGTTACTCGTCTTCTCCATCACTCGGATAAAATCATTGACATTCGGATGCTTATACTTCCAAGTATTGTAATAGTTGAGCATACCACGACCAAAGGCTTCTTCGCCCATAATATATTGAAGCTGCGTTAAGAAGACAGCTCCCTTAGTATAGCTGCCCCGTCCATATGCTGAATTCGTAACATAGTGATCGGCATGTGTGCTAAGTGGCTCTTCGAGACCAGTCTGGGCAAAATTGACATAGCCACGTACATTACCTTCATTAGGATGATGTACGGCAAGGTCCCCCGGTATCAGTTGCTCTGATTTCAGAAGATTCATCACTTCACTCGATCCAAACGTAGTAAAGCCCTCATCCATCCAAGGATATAGTGCCTCGTTAGTCCCAAGAATCATCTGAAACCAACTGTGCATCCACTCATGCACAGCCACACCTACTAGGCTGCTATAACTACGCTCTCCCGTAATCAAGGTTGCCATCGGATACTCCATACCGCCATCGCCTCCTTGAATAAAAGAGTACACTGGATAAGGATATTTCCCAAATCTGTTGTTCATGTATTGTTCTGCGACATTCATGGCTCTATGGAGGTTCTCCCAGTTCTCAGTAGTACGAGCCCCTGGCTGATAGATATAATAGATCTTCGTACCTGCATCAGTGTATTGCATTTGCACTGTATAATCAGGATCGGCAGCCCAGACAAAATCATGTACATTCTCGGCAAGGAACTTCCAAGTAGTCTTCTTCCCCTTAATTTTAGCGTCTTTATCGCTGTATCCTCGACCAATTTTCTTTGCGTTGGTGAGCACCCCGCTTGCTCCTAAGATGTACGAATCATCAATCTCTATCTCGACTTCAAAATCTCCCCATACACCGTGAAACTCTCTGCCCACATATGGGTTAGCATGCCATCCTTGATAGTCATACTCACACAGTTTAGGGTACCATTGCGACATACTATAGTCTATGCCTTCTGCACTGTTTCTCCCTGACCTACGAATCTGTAGAGGCACTTGTGAGTTGAACTTCATAGTTAGTTTCGTCTTATCACCAGGATTGAGCGGTTTCGCTAACTTGACCTCAAGGATAGTCCCTTCGATATGATAGGACAAGGCTTGACCATCTTGCTTTAATTCATCAATACGGTGATACCCGATTTCATCCAGTGATAACTTAGAGATACGCTCCTGCACTCTACGATCAGGGTCTGCTATCGTCCGAGACCTTACGTCCATCATGCTATTGGGTTGAAATGCATTGAAGTAAAGATGATAGTAGACGTTGTGCAGTACATCAGGAGAGTTATTCTCATAGGTGATTGTTTGCTCACCAGTAAAGCGATGGGTATTGACGTCGAAATCGATCTTCATTTCATATTTCACCTTCTGTTGCCATCGATCGGGATTGGCATTAAGGAGGTTGACAAAAGAAATAATTGAGAGGATAAGAAGTACTTTTTTCATAACTGCTAATCTATTAAAATATATGCTGATACAGTATCACGAATTTATAACGTACAAAGTATAAGCTTAGTCATATTTGGCGGTATGTATTTATTATTATAAATTTACATATTACAATTAATTAGTATGTGTAAATTATTACAATACAGTGTTTTACTTGCAATTAGCATCAATTTTGTAAAACCTGCTTCAGCTCAATCTGTAACATTGCTCAATGAGTCCAAAATTATGGAACACGAGGACTTGTACAATGAATCGATTTACTACCCCAAAATAGAAAAGAATTCTGGGGTGGCTGGAGATCTACTCTATGCGATAGATACCGAGCAAAAGAGTTTAGAAAACATCTTACACATTGCGGAGCTCACTACAGCAGCAGAACTCAAAGATTTCGACAGATTCTTATTGAGTCATTCGGATGTACAACCCTTGCTGGCGAGATATCTCAACTTTAACAGTCTCAACGGCATATCAACCGATGGTTCAGGTATAGACGACTACAAGCCAAGTTCAGGTCAAAACAAATCAGTATCGTCTGAATTCGCATTTATAGAAGGTTATGACCTCATCAAGAAGAAAGAACTTTCTGGTGCACTGCAGGCATTCAACCAATGCGATGATATGTCTTCGCCATATTACAACCACGCTCGATACTATGCTGGACTGATTCATATATTGCAAGGCGATTATCAGGCCGCCATCACTAATCTTAAAAAGATCGGCACGACCTATGAGCTACAAGATCATCTGCCCTACTATCTGGCATTATCGCACTTCGCCTCGAAAGACTACCAAGCTGTGGTCAAGTGGTATGCACCACGCATCAAGGAAACTCAATTGTTTCAATTATCAGCAATTAAAGAATATGTAGCTATATCCTACTTCAAGCTCGACCAGATCAATGAAAGCATTGATCTACTGAAGCATACGGAACAGGAAGAATTGCTGATCAGTGCCTTACTGCAGCAAGAAAGATATGATGAGCTTATCAAGTTAGCGAAGAAAAACAAATCGTCGGAGACATCGGTATATACCAAGAATGCATACGCTCAAGCCCTACATCATGTAGGTAAATATCAAGAATCCACTGAAATATATACTCAACTCCTTAACACACCTCATGCGGATGCCGTTCGTTATAATATTGCTCAGAACCACATTGCTACGTCAGATTACAATGCTGCCCTCGAATCCTTAAGTGCTATACAAAACGCAACGATAAAGGCCTCTGCTGAACAAGCTATTAGCTCTCTAATCATAAACTCAGACGATGTATCTATTGATCAGATAGATTCAAAATTGATTGCTAAGCTGACTACTGAGCAAAAGCTTCACCTACTGAACAAATGTCATAGCAAAGGACAAGAGGCACTACATGGAGATGACGTTGAAGGAGCATTCAGATATTTATCTATGTGCAACAAGTTGGACATCAATGCCCCTCAAAGTATCCAACTCGGTGGAGACATCGCTTGGAGTTACTTTACAAAAGGCGACTACAGTATTGCCAAAAGTAGATTTAAAGAATTATCACAAGGCAGCAACACGCATAAAGTCCCTGTTAGCACACGACTTAAAACTGAATACGCACTGTCTTACATCTACTTACAGGAAGACAATTATAAACAAGCTCTCGGACACTTATCCAAGGCACAAGAGATCTCAGCAACTACCGAGATAGATCCAAGCTTGCAAGAAGATATTCTGAATAGAATGGGAGATTGCTACTTCGCCATTGAAGATTATTCCAATGCTCAAAAAGTATATCTGAAAGCCGCCAACTATGCCAATACTCAAGGCGATCACTCCTTATACCGTATTGGCGCTATTCACAAGCTTAAGTCCAAGCCTTATGAGCAAATCATTGCCTACGAAGAGTTAGTAGAACAGTATCCTAATAGTTCATATGCCGACAACAGCAGATTTGAAATAGGAAACAGATACTTCGAACTTGGACAATATGACAATGCTAAGAAATACTATCACGGACTGACATCAATCAATAACGAGTCCCTGAGATCTGAGTCATTACTCCAATTAGGTCTCATCTATGTCAATGCCGGAGATTACGATAATGCCGAGCAGTACTATAGTCGAATATTAGAACACAGTCACGAACCGCAATACAAGGAATCCGCCGAGAAAGCGCTTAAAGAACTGTATGCTACCTACAAGGTAGATGCTGATTCATATGCAGAAGTGGTGCAACGATCTGATCGACTTAGCGATACCAAAACCATCAAACGACAGTTTGCCATTGAGCAGTTTCAAAATGGTAATTACGACGTTGCACTTGATGAATTTAAACGATTAAAAAATCAGAACAACTCTAGTGCTGATCAAGAACTTGATCATTATATAGTACAGTCTCTGATTAAAACCGATGACAAGGAATCGCTAGCTCAAACAATCGAGTACATTAAAAAATACAGCCCTATTGATCACGAAGATTTAACAATGGTGGTGTCGAGGAGAATACTCGAGAGTGAAGACTATGCCAGCTATATTGAATACTCGGACTTAGGATGGTTTAATCAGCAAGCAGATTCTGCCCATAATCGTCTAAAGTCATTGATAGCCTTAGGGCGATATGACGATGCGACTCAACTTATTACAGCGTCAAAGACTGGTGCTGATCAACTCCCTGAAGAAATCCTACTGAAGATCATCTCTGCCGCAGTTGAACAAAATGACTGGGCTGCCATAACCGAATTTAAAACATCTACGACTGCACATGGAGTGTGGACGGGTAATCCAAAAGCGATTTATATCGTGGCGTTAAGTCAATTTAATCAAGATCAATTACAACCGTCTATTACTACGATCACGGACAACTATTCCACACTGATCAGTAATCCGTCTTGGTTTGCAAAGGCTACGATACTGCTGTCAGACAACTACTATCTCCTTGGAGAAAAAACAAACGCTTCTGCTGCATTAGAAGCAATGTTAGACTCAGATATGTCTATTCCATCTAACCTTATTGCACAGGCCAAAGAACGCCTCAACGAAATAAATTTATAATCCGATGACAATGATGAAAACCATATATACCCTACTCCTATGTTCTGTGCTGTTGATACAAGTATCCACAGCACAGGATATCTCTGATGAAAAAATCTCTGTGCGTAAGAATTTTGTGTCGGACGACATTAATGCTCAGCCCTTGACTAGCCTGTTCTCTTCGAGTGTAAGTAATCCATCGGGCCAATTAACCGTAAGTCAAGATAGTTTAATGAGTTTTGCTGCTCCGTCGGTTGAAATCTCTGCAGACATAGAGCCATTAGCTTATCAACAACCCAAAATAGATGAAGGAAGTTATGGACACTTAATGGCAACGGTTGGAACGCTCAATCCATTAGCACTGCAAGGAGCGCTGTATCATAAAGTGGATAACTATTTCAGTGTACAGGCTATAGCCGCTTATGACAATTGGAATGACCAAAGCATAACCAACAAGCAATTTAAAAATTTCGATGGCACGCTCAACACCTCATACTATGTCACTGATCATAGTGAGTTCAACCTCTCCTTAGGCGGCAGATCCAGCAATCAAGGTGCCTTTAGTGATCTCAATAGATCTGAATCACAGGATACGTCAAGAACAAGAGACTTTAGCGTGACTATGGACTACCATACCTTTCATGGAGACCAGCTCAGTTTTGATTACGGTGTTAACGTCAGCTACAACACCTCGAGAAGCAACTTAATTGACACTAGTGAGAGCCTATGGATAATATCACCACAGCTATCAAAAGGATTAAGTCAAGAAGTAAAAGTAGTCGCCAGCTCTAAGAATTACTTACCTACGAGCTTTGGTACTACCACTGACGTAGTCTCTAATAACAATGTTGGATTTATATGGAATAAACAACGGTTTACGCTCAACGCCGGTGGAACCTTTAACAGATCTACTGACAGAAATTCGCTCTATCCTGCAGTGAATGCTAATGTTTATTTCAGTCAAGAAAATACTCTAAGTTTTAATGTTCAAGAGCGAATAGATTATCAAGGACTCCGTAATACCACCACAGTCAATCCATTTCTCAATAACAGCTTTGAGCAACCATTTGCGACACGGATCAGAGAACACTCCATAGCCCTCAGAAACAACGTGACAGATCGTGTAAGTGTCTCAGCACAACTATCACGCAATTACTATTTCGACGACATCAACTGGGAATTATCTGATGACAACAGACGATTCTTTGATATTGATAGAATCGATTACGACGCTTGGGTAGCCAAGCTAAACTTTACTGTTGAGGCTCACACACTGTTAGATATCAACACTTCATTTACCAAAAGCATTTACAACTCCGATGTTGTCTTGTTATATAGACCTGAACACAAATTGAATCTTAATGGCACTTTTCATACCGTTGATCGCAAGTTTGAAGCATCACTTTCGGTCAATTTCAGTGATCGCCAGATCACAGATGTTTTAGCAACAGGTATAGAGGTAACGAGTGACTATAGATACGATCTAGGTATACATATCAACTATAGGCCGTTAGATCTATTGACTATACAACTCAACGGGACTAATCTATTGAACAATGAGTTTGAAGTACTCAGAGGTTACGATACCTTCTCACGAAATCTATCAGCCTCTATTTTACTTAAATTCTAAAACCCAATTGTATCTCGTTGGAAGCTATATTGATTGTCTTGATTTGTGACAGTTATTGACACATCTATTTTCTTTATCAAGCGATAGTAGTGATCACTGGCGGCGCCATGCTCTTTTGAGATACGAAGATTTTGATTGTGAATAATTTCTTTGACTACACCTCTCATCCAGCGAGCATTTCCAAAGTCTTTTTTCTTGTGGTTAACTACATTATGAATGTGATCAGATAGGAGGTTCTGACCGTCAGTTGATATCCTATATCCTTCATCACTGATGAACGACTCAGCTATCTCTAAGAGCTGATCTTGATCGTAATCCTCAAAATGTAAGAATAGATCAAAACGAGATTTCAATCCCGGATTCATTGAGAGAAAACTGTCCATAAGCTGCGGATATCCTGCAGCAAACAGATAAAAGGCTCCTCTGTCGTCCTCCATACGCTTTAAGAGCGTTTGAATCGCCTCATCTCCAAAGTCATTTGAGCTTCCCTTTTTAGTCAAAGCATATGCCTCATCTATAAACAACAATCCTCCCATCGCATCATCAACAACAGATTTGGTCTTAATGGCAGTCTGTCCAACATATCCAGCGACTAACCCCTGTCGGTCCGTCTCGACGATGTGACCTCGCTCTAACAACCCTAACGCTCTAAATATTCTTGCACATACTCTTGTAACTGTCGTTTTACCCGTGCCAGGATTGCCTGTCAGAATCGTATGGAAATTAAATGCATTAGTGACTGGTGCACCTGTAGCAATCTTATGTTGCACGACTTCGACGAGTTCATAAATTGTTTTCTTGATATTCTCTAAACCAATGAGCCTATTGAGATCTTCGAGGGCACGTTCCAAGTCTTCAGGATCAATGCTAATGTCACTGACATTTTTGTCCTCAGAAGGTTTCTTAGCCAGTGGTAGGACGTCTTCTAATTTGATCTTTCTAAGATCGTCCTCTGTGATATCTACATCCCGATATCCGATGACCCGAATACCCATATTCACTTTAGCACGATCCAATAGATTGTCAACATAGCGGGCATTACCAAAATTCTGTCCTTTGTCACGATATGAATCTAAAATGACTTTCTTCAACACCTCCGAGGCTCTCTGTGTCAATTGGATCTCCTTGCGCTCACAGAAATAATTCAATATTTCTAGTAACTCTTCATAGTTATAGTCAGTGAACTCATAGGTGAATGCAAATCTCGAAGCAAGACCTGGATTAGACTCAGTGAGTGTCTTCATATGATCAGGATATCCAGCAGCTACAACCATAAAGTCGCAATCTGGATGAGTCATTTCCTTGATCAATAACTCAATCACTTCTTTACCGAAGTCCTTAGTATCATCATTGTTTCGTGAGAGCGAGTAGGCCTCATCAATAAACAGTACTCCACCACGAGCACGATCTATAGCTGCCATCACTTTAGGGGCCGTCTGCCCGATATATTCTCCTACGAGGTCTACTCTACTTACTTCGTGCACATGACCCGTCTTAAGCAATCCTATCTGACTATATATCGCCCCTAACTTTCGGGCTACAGTCGTCTTACCCGTGCCCGGGTTACCAAAGAATATGCTGTGTAAATTAAGCCGTTCTCCCTCATTGAATCCTCTCTCTTTACGCAGTTGTAAGAATTGGATATACTTCGTATGATTTTGTATTTGCTTTTTGATTTTCTTCAGACCAATGAGGCTGTAGAGGTCCTTCATTGCTGTTTTCTCCTTGACCTCACTGCTATTGAAATTAGTCTCGAGTTCTTGAAGACGCTCTGGAATCACAATAGGGTTTGATCCTTCGACGGTTTTGTATGAGATCGTGAAATGACTCTGGGCAATCAGGCGGTCTTGAAAAATCACTTCTACATCATATCGTCCAGGTCTCCATGACCCTTTGACATTAGAGCCCCAACCAGCATTTATAACGACTAAGTGCTCGCCGTTTTTAATCTTCTCCAATCTGATCACCTCTCCCTTTAGTTCACGACTATCATTGTAGAATCGAATGAACACCTCACCAAACCAGGTACGGTCCAGGAGTCTATTGACGATAGACAACTCTACGAAAACATATCTCGTCGTCTTGACATCAAACTGTTTGGAGATAATCTTAGGGTTGTTCTGATCGGTCTGGTCAAAGCTACCTTCATAGTAGTATAGCTCATCAACCTTAAGTGCTAACTCTGGATGTCTAAGTTTGGGATGAGTACTGATATTTTCGACGTAGAAGTATTTAGTGGTGACCTTCTCACCGTTGATATATACCTCCCAGCTATACTTGCCTTTTTTCCAAAACGAACCCGCTTTCTTATGCCCCCATCCTTCTCTGATATGAAAGACATGGTCCTGTTTCTTGATTTGCTTCTTAATGTTAAGCGTAGTGACCAGCGTTTTTCCCTTATGGTACTTATAGCACCTTATCTCGGCTTCGAGTTCCCAGGTCTCTCGGTCAAATAGCTTATTGACGAGAATCAGATCTACATAAATGTATTTCACACGGGATTCTTCAAAGACCTGACGATATTTCTTTTTATTGTCTGCAAGCCATTCCGTAGAGGAATAGATCTTTAAATCTTTGAAACTATACGCCTTAAATTCGTTGAGCCCACTGACCTCTGGCATACTCTTAGTTGGTTTCGTTACTTGGATTGTTATTTAGTCTTAAGTTACGCATTAATGTTTATCATGTAAAACTTTTACAGATTAAAGCGCTTAGTAATGTTGACTTTATAAATTTGTGGTGCGCTTAGAAAAATAACGAAATGGCTAAGGTTACCTTTTTATTTGAAGAGGATAAGAGTAGGAGAGTTGAAGTTGAGGCTGAGACCGACAGCTCTATCTTGGATATTGCCGAGGACAATGACATCCACCTCAATCATAATTGTGGGGCTGTGTGTGCTTGTAGCACCTGCCACGTCTATGTTGAGAAGGGAGAGGAGTTCTTAGAAGAAATATCGGATAGAGAGGAAGATTTTATAGATCGTGCGACTAACCCAAGATTAGAATCTCGACTCGGATGCCAGTGTGTTATACTCGATGACAATGCGGTCATAGAGGTGATCATACCTGATCAATCAGGAATCATAGGGCACGAACATTAATAACATATCATCACATACCAGCATATAAATGGGATTTGAAGAATTAGACGACTTACCAATTGATTGGCCTGACCACGAGGATGTAGCCATGGGCTTATATGAAAAATTTGGTGATGACTTTACCGAAAGTAAGATATATCGCATACGATTTACACAGCTTATCGAGTGGGTCTTAGAAATACCACATTTCATAGGCAAACGAGAGGATTGCAACGAGGGCCACTTAGAGCAGATACAAGCTAAGTGGGTGTATGAGTGGCGAGACAATCAATAAATGGATTAAGCGACTACTGGTCGCACCACTACTGATCCTTAGGATACCCAATCTTCTAATTATTGTTTTGACGGTATGGGTGTTCGCATCTCAATTGGTGTATCCTGAACTGGTAAAACATCAGATCACACCGGTCATGTCTTCTAAAGACTTATATCTACTCCTATTGATAGTGGGCTTAATAGCGGCTGGTGGTTATCTACTCAATGACATTATCGATATTAGAACAGATCAAGCCAATAACAAAAGGGCATTCATTAATGATGGCACTGAGCGACGTTTAGCCTGGTGGGCCTACGGAATCCTTGCCATTGCTCCTATACCTTATGCCTACTCTTTGGCCAGCGAAATCAATCATACGGAATATATGCCACTCTATTTTATAGTTGTGGGCATACTCATCGCTTATAACTTGGTTCTCAAGAAGACACCCTTGTTGGGTAACATCTGTGTCGCCATATTATGTGCTGGTGTCGTATGGGTCATGTTCTTAGCTGAGCGAGAATCTCTGTTGCATCTTAAGCTGGCAGATATCAGTTCATACACAAGGATATGTCAGATCGCCCTATTCTATTATGTATTCGCCTTTTGCAGTAATCTGTCCCGAGAGATCATCAAGGATATTCAGGATATGGACGGTGATAGAGTTGTTGGCGCTCGCACATTGCCTCTTATGGTCGGCGTCCAGAATAGTGTTTATGTCATTCACTCGACCCTAATAGGGTTATTACTGTTTATAGTTTGGTGGCTCAGCGATATGAACCCTTCTATAGGTTTGATAGCAGCGTGCTCACTTTTAGTAGTTGCACCCATCATCCTGATTATATTCAAACTGTCCAAAAAAACTCATCATGTCGACATGGCCTTATTGAGCAGCGGGTTTAAGGTCTGGATGTTACTTGGACTCCTATTCATTTATCTATTGACAACGAAACTATGATTGACCTCTCAAAATATCAGATTGTACTAGGCTCTGGAAGTCCTCGAAGAAAAGAGCTTATAGAGCATCTTAAGCTACCCTATAGCATCAGAGTATCTGATGTAGATGAGGTTATACCCCAAGGAATGAGCCCACATGACGTGCCAGTACACCTGTCAGAACTAAAATCTAATCATCTGGCACTATCTATAGATGATGATGAGCTGATAATCACTGCTGACACGATTGTAATCGTAGATGACGAGATCCTCGGAAAGCCCGTCGATCGAGAGGACGCCTACCGCATGATTAAGCTGATGAGCGGACGTACCCACCAAGTAGTGACAGGTATCACCGTCATAACAGCTAACCACAAGCATTCAGCATCAGATCAATCCGATGTGACCTTCTTACCGTTGTCAGATGAAGAAATCTACTGGTATATCGACAACTTCCACCCTATGGATAAAGCGGGTGCCTATGGTATCCAGGATTGGATCGGCTCATGTAAGATTAGCCATATCTCAGGGTCATACTACAACATAATGGGGTTGCCGATGCATAAGTTGTATGAGATG
>CAZJTO010000017.1:0-19887 GCA_964548935.1 uncultured Saprospiraceae bacterium | reverse complement strand
TGTCTCATGATGATAAGTTTTAAGAATTAAGAATTCAATCTCACGCTTAAAATATCTATTCACACTATACCATGCTGTTTTGATTACGTTAACATCACAACTTAGACTGTTAAAACTTGCTCAAAATATCTTCTTTCGGGCCTTAAGATCGATTTATCGCCTGATCTATCTTGCGCTCTAATTCTGTCCACAATAACAGCGACCAAGCATTGGCAAGCTCATGTTTTTTCTCATTGTCTGATTTAGCGTTTTCCTCTTCTTCTTTCATATGCTACACGTCACATCGGTGTTTTATAAAGTGCTGCTTACACATATGCAACTTAAACCTGAAATGCTATAATCAGCCTATACTTTGGTATAGTTATTAACTGTAATATAGAAGTAGATAAGTGTGGTGTCGTCTATAAGACTACCCCTTCCTGCACCTCATCTTCATCCTCTATCTTCTCACCTGTGAATATGAAGTCATTTTTGACGAAGTTGCACCAAGTGCAGTGCTCATCTTGACAGCCTACTGAAAACTCGTGATCTTGTATTTTTTGCCAGGTTTCTTTGATCTGTTGTCCTACGATATCGACATCTTGAGGCCTTACTACGATCTTTTGGCGAAATAGCTTATTGGTATCTTTCTCGGGCTCGACGAAATCCATCCATCCTGAAGTCATATCCCAGTTATGGCTCTTGTCGCTATCGAGGAGCAACTTATAGAACACGATCTGACGCCAGTAATCTCCACCTACATCCTCTTTGTCACCCTCTTTAGGCGGCTTGAGCTTCTTCTTGTTTTTAAAATTAAATATGTTGCCCGTCTTATAGTCCGTCACATCGACCTGTCCATCCTTAGCAATATCGACTCTGTCTAGTACACCTTTTATAGGCACGCCTTGATATTCTGCGTGACCTACATTGATCTCAAGGCCATACTTGACTCCCTCTGGACGCATGGCAAGTCGCTCCGTATGATAGATCGGCAATATCTGCACTCCATATGCAGACATCAACTTAAAGTCTTCATCCGTAAAGTGTGATCTATGGCTTAACATGCCCCGATGAAATGACTTTAGCAGTTGCTCCAAATTGGCTGTCTTAGACTCGTTGTGCAATTGATAATAATCCTCAAGAGCTCTATGAATCGCTCGGCCAAATCCCATATACTTCGTCCGGGCTGTAGGGATCCGTAGGATTGTCTCAAAATAGAATGTCCTAGGACACCTGAGATACTTGTTGAGCCCGGTCACACTGAGTTTATAACCATCTAAGACTTTGTCAATAAGGTCATGATCTATGAGCTTAACTTCTTTCTGAGCCTTGAGCAAGGTATAATATTGAAACTCATTCACGTCATCCTCTGCTACCTCCTTGGGTTGTGACACAAGGTCTGTCTGTGCAATGATCTCATCTACAAACTGACTCCTATTTTGCTCTTTGCCATTCTCTTTTTGCATACCGTAAGAGATGTCCAATTCCACTTGTGCTCGAGTCATCGCAACATACAGCAATCTACGTTCATCCTCAGTATTCGTCTCGACATCCTCATTGACATTATCCGGATACTTAAATTGATACATGTTTCGGACATTTTTATCCCAGACATTTTTGATAGCATCTGGTATGATGACTCGCTCAAACTCTAAACCTTTTGACGCATGTGCCGTAAGGAAATTTACTCCACTTTTAGCATGGACTATCTTGTTAAGGGATAACTCTATTTTGTTACCCTCCATCTTGGTGATCATATCCAAGAATTCTTTTAAACCCACATCAGGTGCCTTTGCCATCTCATTTTTGATCAGATCAAAGAGAGTGCTGAGTATCTGTAGCATCCATGTTTTCTCGGGGAGTCCGATGATATACTGTAGGATATGACCATCATTTATGATATTCTCAAAGAGTACTTGTAAGGTTACTGTCGAGACGTCCTTAACCCAGTTATCTATACATTTAGCCAGATAAAGTACTTCTTCTATCTGCTTGACCCCCAGGCTTTCTAATACTGCCTGATCAGAGATGCTCTCCAGAACTGGCTTCTTGTCAGTGTTGTGATGTCTATTACAATGGATCGATATCTTAGCGATGTCGTTATTGTGAATATCAAAGAATCGATAGTGCATCATCTCATATAGCAACTCATCCGCAGAATTGGGCTTGTGGTGCTCTGCCTGGACATAGCGCAAGATCTTAAGGATGTTGTGTGTTAAGGATTCCTTGAGGATATTGACTTTACGCTTGATATTAAGAGGCACTCCTTTCTTCTCAAGTACTTCAACGAGCTTGTCGACCTGCGCATGCTTACGATAGATCACTGCAGTTTTACTGAGGTCAATACCATTCTCGTGATCTGACATCAGTCTCTTAGCGATAGCGGTTTGCTCTTGGATGTTATTAGTATAGCTGATGATGTTAGGATCAATCGTGCTATGCTTCACTTCATCTCGAGCTGCTACTAGGTCTTTGGTGAGTTCGGGCTCATCATTAATGATTCGCTCCATGTTACCTGCAATCAACTCTTTGGAGGTATCGAGGATACGCTGAGAGGAACGATAGTTCTGTTCCAGCACTATGGTCAAGGGCTTATAGTCCTCTCTAAAGTCCTTAATATTAGACAAGTTGGCTCCCTGAAACTTATAGATCGCCTGATCATCATCACCTACGACGAACACATTGGGATCCTCATCAGACCAGTATGAGATCAACTGGTCTAAGATTGCCTTTTGTGCGCCATTGGTATCTTGAAACTCATCTACCAAAAAGTATAGATAGCGCTCTTGGTAACTTGCCAGCAAAGTTTCATCCGATTGAAAGGCTCGCAATACCCAAAGGATCATATCTTGATAATCGTATCGACCTTTGTCATCCATGATCTGTAAGTAGGTCTCATAGAGGTCGACTCCTGCTCGGAGATCATTCATTCTCTTCTGTAGCTCTTCCCACTTTTTTGGTTTGATATCACCCTTGTTAAATTCTTTGTACTTACGATGATAAAAGAGATCATCACCTTCTTTGTACTCTTGACGTCGTTCGAGATAATCATCAATGCGCTCATACATGAGACTTGCGTTGAGGTTCTCTTTTTTCATCATCTGAAATAGATTGTCCAGGCGCTTATGTTCAAATGTTGGATCGCCTTTCAGTCGTTTTAACACGTGATCATTAGGTAGATCAGAGATGATCTTGTGATAGACATCCACTCGTTCCAGATCAGTCAGTGGCTCAAGCTGTCGATAGTTCCCAAAAATCTCAAGATGCTCTTGTATCACTTGATTACAAAATCCATGAAAGGTATAGATATGTATCTGGTGTGCCGCCGGCCCAATAATCTGGACCAACCGGCGCCGCATAGCAATAGTTGCCGCATCTGTAAATGTTAGGCATAAGATATTATGTGCTTGGGCATCAGTATCCGCGAGTATTTTGGCGATCCTCACTGCGAGTATCTGTGTCTTGCCAGTGCCTGGACCTGCAATCACCATCACGGCGCCTTGGATCTGATCCACTGCTCTCTTCTGGGCTGGATTGAGACGGTTGTAATGGTAACTAAACCCATGTTGCCTTGTGGATGTGCGGTTTTCTTTCTCAAATTTCATACTGCTCTGCATGCTCCATGTTTATCTGAAGACTAATAATAATCATGCTCGTGCATTTTATCTGCATTGTGAGATATTAGTTTGGAGGATCGGGTTAGAAGGATTAAGTCAGTCAGTGCCAAGTGGCGTAGTTCAACTTTTCGTATTATCGCATCTCAATGAGTTACGTTGTTTCAGCACGAAAATATCGACCTCGGCGATTTGAGGATGTAGTGGGTCAAGAGCATATCACCTCTACACTCAAAAATGCCCTGATGAGTGACAAACTTGCTCATGCATTTCTCTTTTGCGGTCCTCGGGGGGTAGGGAAGACAACCTGCGCCAGACTCCTTGCAAAAGTGATCAATATGCCAGATCATAAAGCTGCACTTGAGGATGGCAGCTATGCTGATACGGATATCGATGTCAGCATGAATATCATTGAGTTAGATGCTGCATCCAATAATTCTGTAGACAATATACGGGCACTCACAGAGCAAGTTAGGTTTCAGCCACAGAGTGGCAAGTACAAGGTATTCATCATAGATGAGGTGCATATGTTGTCACAGGCGGCATTCAACGCATTTCTAAAAACACTAGAGGAACCACCCCCATACGCCATCTTCATCCTTGCTACCACTGAAAAACATAAAATACTACCTACCATACTGAGTCGGTGCCAGCTATACGACTTTAGGAGGATACAGATCAGCGATATCGTCCAACAGCTAGAACAGATCTCCGAGTTAGAAGGTATACAAGCTGAGCATGATGCACTATATACCATTGCCGAAAAGGCAGATGGTGCGATGCGTGATGCGCTGTCAATCTACGATCGCATAGCCAGTGCCTCTGGCGGTGCATTGACCTATGACAACGTCGTAGATAATCTGAATCTGCTGGATTATGACAGCTTTTTTCAAGCAACAGACTTGATCCTTTCAGAGGATGGCAATGGACTCCTACTCCTGCTGAATAATATCCTCAAAAATGGTTTTGAAGGAGATACCTTTATGAATGGTCTGTGCAAACATGTCAGAAATCTGATGTATTGCAAGCAAGAGCCCACCCAACAAATCTTACAAGTCAGTCCAAAATTAAAAGAGCGCTACCTCCAGCAATCTGATGCTATCTCATATAGCACTATTCTCAATGTTCTTTCATTAGCGAATCAGGCAGACGTCGACTATCCAAAAGCTAAAGACAAACGGCTCCATATTGAGATCGCTCTGCTCAAAATCTGTTATGCTTCACGTCAAAACGTACCGAGCTCCAATCAAAAAACTGCTCCAACCGAAAAAAAAAACAAAAAAATAATCACCCCTAAATCCGACGACTCTACACCCCCACCTACTGAGTCTAAAAATACTATTGCAACAGAACCTACAGTTGAGTTGGCTCAAGCCCCGGTAGTTGAAAAGGTAGAAATCACATCAAAAAAAATATCAAATGAAGAGGAGCATAGGAATAATCCGCCTACCACTTCTAAGGCCTTGAAAATCAGCTCGATAGATGATCATATCTCTCGTGCAAATGAAACAATCAGTGCAAAAAGCGTCGCTAAAAAAGATGTAACACAAGCTGAAGCTGAATCAGTATGGTATGATTATGCCTCATCACTTGAGTCCCCAACTCTTAATACAATCCTCAAAAATGTCTTAATAAAAACAGATAAAAATGGCATAAAAGTCTTGGTGCCATCATCTGTAGCCAAAGAAGAAATTCAACAGGAGGTGCAACTATATGGTATTGTTAGAGCATACTTTAATAGAAACGATCTAAGAATCGAGGTCATAGTCGACCGTTCTTCATTTCCAGATAGCGAAATAAAGACTCAACGGAAGCTAGTAACGGCCAAAGAGAAATATGATCATCTTATTAACCTTAATCCTGATTTAGACAAATTGATTGATGCTTTAAATCTTAAGCCAGACCAAGATTAATCGCCTTTTTCTATAATTTGTCTTGATAGTTACAGATATTTAAAATGAAAGTAATTGTGAATAATGCTATGGACAAGTCGAATATTTGGTACTTAGAAAACATCGATGTACAAGGAATCTTCTGTCCGAAGAAATTAGACGATTCATCTGATGGACATGATTTTAACAAATTTTCCAAAGGAGAATTGATTTTTGAACCCCTCCAGAAAGCGGACAAGGTATACTTCGTATCTAGTGGTCGCGTCAAGATCGCCTCAGAAAAACAGGGCGAGAAATCAATCACAAAAGCCATTCTAGGGCCAGGTGAAGTATTTGGAGAGTTAGCAATGGTAGGTAACAATCAACGACGTCACTATGCCATTGCTATGGAGACTACGGAAATATGCGAGATCTCAAAAGATCAGTTAACACAAATGTTTAAAGAACACAATCCATTGTATGCTTATCTCATGGGTATCATAGGCAATCGTGCTCTTGAGATGGAAAAAAGATTGGAGTCACTCGTGTTTAAGGATTCACGCAGTAGGATTCTTGAGTTTCTAATTGATCTCAATGAGAAAAGAGGGCAGCGTGTCGGATACGAATGGGTAGTGAGAAAATTTATCACTCATCAAGAGATAGCCAACCTAACTGCCACAAGCAGGCAGACTGTAACTACTGTGCTCAATGAGTTAAAAGCTAAAGATATTTTGACATTTGACAGAAAGCGACTATTAATTAGAGATCTTGGTCTTTTAAAATCTGAGATCACTATAGCCGCTTAATGTACCATCTGTTAAAACCTTTTCTGTTCAGCATGGATGCTGAGCAAGCTCATTATACAACTACATCATTATTTAAGACTACTAATAAGATTCCAATAGTGTCAAGTCTATTGAGGTCGGGCTTTAAATATGAGCATAGCTCGTTGAGGCGAGAGGTTTTTGGGCTTACCTTCAAAAACCCAGTTGGATTAGCGGCAGGTTTTGACAAGAATGGTCAGTGGATCACAGAGATGGCGGCTCTTGGATTCGGGTTTATAGAGGTTGGGACTGTAACTCCCAAGCCACAAGAGGGCAACCCCAAACCCAGGTTATTTAGATTGAAAGAAGACCGAGGAATCATTAACCGGATGGGGTTTAATAATCTTGGCGTCGATGAGCTCGTGAAGAATCTAAAGAGACTCCCTACATCGAGGGATTATATTATCGGTGGGAACATTGGTAAAAACAAGGTTACACCAAATGCAGATGCCTATCTCGACTATCTGCATTGTTTTCAGAAGCTATATGACTATGTAGATTACTTCGTAGTCAACCTCAGCTCTCCTAATACTCCAGGACTTAGGGAGCTTCAGGATAAAAAACCGCTGACACATATATTATCCACCTTAATCAGAGATAGAGCAGGGCGAGCCGTTAGAAAACCAATGCTGTTAAAAATAGCTCCAGACCTTACTGATCATCAACTCAATGACGTAATTGACATCTGTGGAGAGTTAGATGTAGACGGCCTTATCGCCACCAATACAACTATAGATAGAAGTGGATTAAAAACTGATCAAGATAAAATCAATGATATCGGTGCTGGAGGTTTGAGTGGTGCTCCGCTAACCCAGCGTGCTACAGAAGTAATCAGCTACATACATGATCGCTCTCAAGCATCCATTCCTATTATCGGAGTAGGAGGTATAGATTCCCCTCAGAAAGCACAGGCCAAACTAGATGCGGGAGCGCAACTCATACAGATTTATAGTGGTCTTATCTACAGCGGCCCCTACCTTATCAAAGACATACTCAAGTCGATCGTCGCCCAGTTGTCTAAATAATTTGGGTATTTTAATCATGACATTGTGAGACATCTGGTTAGATGTAATTTATACTGCATCCCTAACTCCCTATATTACAACGATTTATACTGGACATAAAAAGGCTAACTATAAAGCACCTCATAAGTGATATAGGTATCTGTATAGTATACACATTAGTATAAAATGCTATGGCTTGGTTTTGGCTTCTTAACATAATACCAAACGAACGCTAAGCTAAAGAGCAGAGCGAATTTTACATTTTTTTTAAACCAAAGTATTGATGCTTATGGTGATCATTTTACTCAATAACCAACAACTCACAAATGATTCACAACGATCAAAGCATGTACCGAGATTCCAGGTTTTGGACAGGACTGGGATTGTTCGGGGCACTACTCATCTATTTACTTCTGACCTATCCTCAATGATTATTTTATAATCTTGAGGCTCATATCCAGGCTTTGAGCTGAATGTGTTAAGGCACCCACGGAGATAAAATCAACTCCTGTTGCGGCTACGTCTTTTACATTATTCAGCTCAATGCCACCGGATGCTTCTACCTCTATTTTCTTATTAATCAGTTTAACAGCCTTAGTCGTATCCGGCACGGTAAAATTGTCGAGCATCACTCGCACATCTATACCCAGTCCGAGTACTTCATCCAATTCTTCAAAGTTTCTGACTTCTATGGTCATCTCAAGGTTTTTATCCCGTTCGACGAGATATGCCTGAACCCGCTCAACCGCTTGTGTGATCCCTCCAGCTGCGTCAGTATGATTGTCTTTAATCATGATCCGATCATACAGGCCATCACGATAGTTTGTGCATCCTCCAATCTCTACGGCCCACTTTTCCAAAAATCTTAGTAGTGGTGTAGTCTTACGAGTATCCAAGATAGTCACATTGTAATCTTTTACTTCCTCTGCAAATGCCCGACTGAGTGTAGACACCCCGCTAAGTCGCTGCATCGTATTGAGCGCAAGCCGCTCTCCCATAAGCAGTGCTCGCGAATTGCAGTTTAGGTAAAAGGCTTCGTCTCCGTATTTTACATCACTTCCATCGGGCATCTTAATATCCAGTGTTGCATTAGGATCAAGGTATTTGAATACTCGCTCAGCTACTGCAATACCAGAGATCACGCCTTGATCCTTGACAAGGAGTCTCGCACGACTCATCTGGCCCTTGGGTATGCACGATTGCGAGGTGTGATCCCCATCTTGGATATCCTCATGGAGCGCGTCAATGATAAACTTGTCGAGTTTGTATTTATCTAATGTTGCCATCTATTTGTTGTTCTTTATAATCTATTGTTCCTTTGATCGTTACAGATTCTTTGGATTACCCTGCTATGCAAGATTACTCAATTAAGCGATTTTCTTTACTCTTTATAGTCACCATTTGTTTTTTGATTTCATGTGGCACAAGCGATAAAACGGTCGAGGCGCTCTCACCAGATCATTCTACTAGCATATTTAGATATGATGAGGTGCTCGATCAGTGGAGCAAGACATTAAATCAGGTTACCCTAAATGAGGTTCAAAAAGACGCACCGGCCTTCACCGATGTATATATCCATCAGATCTTAGCCCTCCCAAGAGATAGCGCTATAATAAAGCAAGAGCTTAGGAGGATGCTTCAGGATACAGGATTTCAGATACTCATGGAAGATGTTAACGCAGAATTTGCGGATTTAACTAAAGTCGAGAATGAGCTCGGAGCACTGCTTCTTAATTATACAGACCTATTCGACATATCGGAGACCCCTAAGATTTATTCGTTTATCTCTGGCTTTGTATATCAAAGTTTCGTCTTCGATGATATAGAACAAGAGGGGATCGGTATAGGCTTAGATATGTTTCTGGGCGCTGACTTTCCGTATGCTCAGATCAACCCTTCCAATCCGGCATTCTCAGGATATCTCACCCAATTCTATACGCAAGATTACATCGTCAAAAAGGTTGCAGAAGTATTGGTGGAGGATAAATTACACTCGCCACAGCGATCAGATTTTTTATCTATGATGATCTGGGGTGGCAAGAAACTCTACTTGATCGATCAACTGATCCCGTTCAAATCTGATGATGTCGTAATTGAGTATACCCCAGAACAATACGAATGGTGCCAAAAGAATGAATCACAGATGTGGGATTTCTTTTTTGAGAAGGAGTTATTCTACGAGACAGATATACGCAAGTTTAATAAGCTTATTGGGCCCGCGCCCACTACTCCTGGTATGCCCCCCGAGTCTCCCGGTCGCACGGCGAACTATATGGGATGGCAGATCGTCAAAAAATACATGGAGGACCATCCAGAGATCACTATCAAAGACCTGATCACTGAACAAAATGCTCAGAAGATACTCGATGACGCTAGATACAAACCAAGAAGGTAATGGCTACATAGTGATTATAGCACGATGAAATTGGGAGTATTTCGATTCTTCATCTGTGGAGTCATCAACATCCTGAGAGTCTGAGTAGACATCAAATTTTTCTGTTGATCCATTGCTCTTGCCTAAGGCTGGATTATAATAGTTGACTTGATCTACATTCCAGTCGATTACGAGCCCGCCTGCAATACTCCTGGCTATCTTAGGACCATACAACAAATCACATAGGTATAAGGCTGCTTCAAAAGATCGCGCTCCTCCAGCTGAAGTGATCGCTCGACCATCATGTACGAAGAGTACATCCTCAACTACTGCAAGATCTGGAAACATCTGTCTATACTTGTCTACATCGCTAGGAAAGGTGGTAGACGCTACATCATCTAACAATCCTGCCTGAGCTAATACAAAAGCCCCGTCACAGTGACTGGTAATGTATTGTGCATCAGTGCCTACCTGGCGAACCCAGTCTATCATGTCTTCATCATCGAGATCTGTGTCCAAATGATGCTCCGCACTGGGTACAACAAGTATATCGATCTGAGGGACATCATCTACTAGGTAATTATAATCGGGAAGCAGACGCAATCCCTCAAATGTCCTAATCGGATCAAGCGTATTGGCAACGGTAAACACATTCATCGCCTTGATCCCATCCCGATACTGGGTATGTTGAAATATGTCATATGGTGCAGTAAGCTCTGTATTATATACGCCATCCATAACGAGAAAGGCGACGTTATATCGTCCCTCTACGAGATCTGGCTTTGCCGAAGCATCCTGCGCTTTATGATGTTTAACTTTTTGACAAGAGGTCAATAACAATAGGAAACTGATGCAGGTAATAGCTAGTTTAAGTCTCATGATACGTCAATATTAAAATTGAATGAAATGAAATCTTACCTGTCCTAAGGTATTGATCTCTATTGCACTAAACGGTACTTTTATATAATTCAGTACATCAAGCACCGTACGTAAGAACTTAGAATCAGTCTTTATCTTACTCAGATCCATATCCAATGAAAGATAAAATTGTTGATGCCGACGAAAGGCATCGGTCGCATCAACAAGTATGTCTTGCTCCTCCCAGACATTATTAAACCCACCTAAAAGGTTATCAGCGCCATACCCGACTGCAACATTCAACCAAGATGGTATTGAACTCTTAGGATAAAATGACTTTGGATTGACACTAATCCAGTAAGTCTGTCGATTATAATCCTTGAGCGCCTGCTCAAAGAAAGACGACCCAAAGAGTTCTTCAGCCCTTATAGTAGCATCAATATCACTATTCCGTCTACTATGGCCCGTTGGATCAGTAGAGAACTTGAGTCGGATGCGTTGTTCGCCCCAATAGTGCTGCTGTAAGCCATATGCTCCAGCACCAATGATATTTGCACCAAAGTCTGACACCGAAAATCCCCATTCGCTGCTAAATCCATCGAAGACTTCAATAGTAGTTTGAAACAGTAAACTACCCCCTATACCATACCACATCGCCTTGTCATCGTCTACTCCGGCCCATCTAAATCCTCTATGCAATAACTCGCTTTGGCCGTATGAAGAATAGATATGTCCGACCTTATCAAGATGTGACCACTGGCCAAAATCATCAAAAAAATGAAACCCCTCCATCGGAAAGTCACGATACCAAGTGGCATACAAGCCAACAGAGCCTAAGGTATATAGACTCCCCCCAGTGACCAAAAGCGTTTTCAATCGATTTTTATTAAGGGTATCTATAGTAGTTACGGTATTTTTATCGTTGGATAAGGGAGACGATTGACAGTCTCCAAGCTGTGGAAATGCTGTTAAAAATACCAGAGACCATATGAATTGGTATATGGCCGAACCTTTAGGGCTTAATCGCTCTTTCACTTATTACTGAATACTTACGATATTTGATATAAAGATAAGCTATCACTATGCCTCGATACTACATGAATTATCTAATTGGTGCTCTCCTAATACTTATGGGACAATGGAGTCACGCTCAAGACATCCATTTCACCAATTTCAGGATGGCACCAGTATCTGTTAACCCTTCCTTTACAGGAGCATTTAAGGGAACCTACAGGATCAGTACTATCTATCGAGATCAATGGAGATCGATCGGCAATAGCAGACCATATACCACTCCTTTCATATCGGCTGAAGTAAATATAGCCCAAGGTTTGCTTACCGATAATGACTGGATTGCCGGTGGGATTAGCTTCGTTAGAGATCAAGCTGGTTCGACTATATTTCAACAAGTTCAATTTGGCATCAATGGAGCATATCACTACGCAGTTGATGATGACTATAGTCAGGTATTCTCACTAGGAGTAACTTATGGGCGAGGTAGTCAGAGATTTAACAATCAGTCTGTGACACTTCCTCTTGATTTGGTAGCTGGCGGTGCCGTTGAAATGTTTAATGTAGACCAAGATGGTAACGTAAGTTCTAACTTTGCCGATTACACTATAGGCGTGAGTCTCAAAAATGTACTTAATGATCAGGGCGATCTTATTAGGATTGGCGTGACTGCGGCACATATTACCTCTCCTAATGTGTCATTTGTAACTGTTAGTGCACCCACTCCTCAACCAGGAATGATGCCCCCCACTGTAACACCTATCAATGATAGACGTGTAGGATTTGAGCGCAGACTGACTGTCACAGGTGAAGGCTCATTCCTCGCAGCCGAAAACGTAAGAATTAACCCTGCACTTATCCTTCAACGGCGAGCAGCCTCAACAGAACTCGCTGTACAAGGTATAGCAGACTATCTGTTAGACCCCAAGGCTGGAGTCATCGTGTCAGGAGGACTTGGATACAGAGTGGGAGATGCAGCGGAACTTATCGGAGGCATTCAACTAAAAGATCTACGAATAGGGCTAAGTTATGACTTAACCCTATCGAGCTTAAATCGTGCAGGAGGTGGCGCATTTGAAATAGCAGTCGGCTATATAGGGCGCATCTATAAGCAACCTGATGTGAAATCTGTAATATTCTGTCCACAACTCTAAGACTCTCGCTATGTACAGTACGATAATGAATCATATAATGACAAGAAACAGTTTTACGTTCCTGACATCCACAATGTTAGTGATGCTTGCCACTGCCGTAATGGCGCAGCCAATCAAATCTTATAAGCTGGATGATATGTACGCCACTGCTGATGAGCAGTTTGAGTTAGGAGACTACTTCAATGCTGCACAGTGGTATCGTGACATATATAATGAAGTAAAGTCAGCAGATGTGGCACTGTCAGTAGGATTTTCCTACTACAAGTTGAGAGACTATGAAAATGCCGAACGTTGGTATTCACGAGTTCTTGAAAAGGATCTCGATAATATATTTATTGAGGATAGATTCTCCTATGCCAAGATTCTGAGAGCGTTAGGTAAAGACAGGGAAGCAGTGCAAGAGTTGGAGACATTTCTATCCTTATCAGATAATGACGAACTCAGAGCTCTTGCCGAAAATGAACTCACTGGTATCAGTCAATTATCCACATTCAACCCGAATGAAGAACTATCTGTGAGCTTCACCAGCGAAGAAATAAATAATGGCAATGGAGAGTATAATCCTATCCGATATGATGATAACACCTTGTACTTTTCATCATTCAATAGGCGAAAAGAAATCGTCTTGGACGGGAGTGAGAGTGACTATCACGCCAAGATATATCGTAGCACTATAGGAGAAGAGGGCTATAGCAAACCAGAAGTGCTCGATGGCAAAGTAAATAGACCGAACTTTCATGTCAGTGGCATCACATTCACCAAGGATCGTCGTACGATGTACTATTGCAGACAGGAACTGCTGAGTGATGAAATTATAAGCTCAGTGATATACTATAGTACCCATGATGGCCAGGATTGGGGTAATGCCGAACCTGTAGTTGGCGTCAACAATGGTGCTAATGCTATACAGCCAGCTATGGGCGAGCTATTAGGTGAAGATGTCATGTACTTCGTATCTGATGCGGATGGAGGTTTTGGAGGATATGACATTTACTATGCGCCAGTCGTTGGCGCAGGATTTGGAGCACCTGTTAATCTCGGGAATACCATCAATACACCTGAAGACGATCTGTCACCGCACTTCTATGATGGTGAATTATACTTCAGTACCTCTGCCTTACCAGGTATGGGTAATTTGGATATCTATAAGAGCTCCTGGGATGGCAGAACATGGTCTAATCCTGAAAATCTCGGTAATCGTTTTAATAGCAGATTTGATGATTACTCCATCTCTTATACTCAGGATGGCACGCAGGGATATCTAGTCTCTAACCGTCCTGATGACAAAAAGAAAAAGCTAAAAAGCGAGACTTGTTGCTATGACATCTACTCTTTCTCTGTGAGGCAACTTAACATAGATCTTCTTGTAGGAGTAGGAGAAATCTTAGAAGAAAAGGAGAGGCCCTTAAAAGGCGCTACGGTAGACCTCGAAGACCTCACTATTGAGGAATATGACTCGCAGACACAGCCTGATGAGTACAGGTTTAAATATCCGCTGAATGTTGATAGGAAGTACCGTGTGATCACCTCTAAAGAAGGTTATATCTCTGATACAACTGAGGTTACTACCAATGGCATCATCAGCGATAAAGAAATCCGGAAAAAAGTAATCTTAGAGAAAGAGCCTCCAGTTGTGCTCGAGCCTGAACTACCAGAGTATACACTCGAAACTGTCACCATCAATGAAGCGATAAGACTCAACAATATCTACTATGATTTCGAAAAGTGGGATATCCTGCCAGATGCAGAGTTAGACCTCAATAGCATACTTGAGTTGATGAATGAGTATGGCGATATGGTCATAGAGCTATCCTCACATACGGATAGTCGTGGTACTACGCCCTATAACGAAGACTTAAGTCAAAAAAGAGCCCAATCAGCTAAAAATTGGCTTACAAATAAAGGTGTGGGTGAAGATAGAATCAAAGCTGTAGGTTATGGAGAATCTGTGATTCTCAACCGCTGTGTAAATGGTGTTAGGTGTACGGATGACGAGCATAGATTCAATAGGCGGACTGAATTTAAAATATTAGAAGGCCCTCAGACTATACAGATCAAGCGCCAGATCAATAGGGACGGTAGCTACAATGGCAGCAAGCAGAGTAATGTACGTTTTGATAAGGTCCCAGTGATCAATTTTAAAGAGAACAATATTAATATCGGACAAGTCATTCAGGGAGAGAAAAAAACGATCACCTTTGAATTTGTAAATTCGGGTGACGCAGATTTGATAATTGATCTTGTGACTGCATGTAAGTGTACTGATATTAGCTGGCCACAAGAAGTTATTGCACCTGGTGAAACTGGGACTATCGTAGCTGTACTTGACACAAATGAGATGGAAGGACCTTATACAAAAACGATTGATATCATTGCCAATACCAATCCAATTGTAGTCGAAGCAAAGTTTGACGTCGACGTGGTCTTAGCTGATAATTAATATCATTGTACTAAAAATGATATATGTTAGTAGCATGTTCGACATGCCAGCAATTAGCATATATCAGTGGGTGGGGTTTTCCTTTGGCATATTATATGTCCTTTTCGCAGCCTATAATAAAAATCAGTGCTGGATTTATAGTGCCATTAGTGCCATCGCCATAGCTTGCGAGGACTTCATTAACCTAAGGCTCTACTTCGATGGCGTTATACAGATATTCTATGCTCTTATCGCTGTCTGCGGTTTATATATATGGTTAGCGGGAGGTACTAACAATACTGAACATAGAATCAGTAAACTCACTATCCCTAAAAATCTAAGCTACATTTTCCTTGTGACCCTAGTAGCTATTCCGACCGGCTACGTCATGGATCTCAATTCCATAGCAGCATTCCCTTATCTTGATGGATTTACTTCTATACTCGCTATTCTTGCGACCTGCTTGATGGTATATAAGTTTATAGACACTTGGCCCTATTGGATTGCAATTGACATTGCATGTGTCTATCTATACTTCGAACGAGGTGCTCCACTGATCTCTATACTCTATGCTATATATGCCATCTTAGCTGTAGTTGGCTGGAAGAAATGGTATGTATTATTTAAGGAGCAGAAGTCAGTGACATTCAGATCTCCTTAAGCGCCCGTAATCAGAATTTTAATTTAACGCCTGTTTCGACACTTATTGTACCGATACGACTTACGTAGTTGTTAAGCTCCCCTCCGAACTGATGTTGGTATTGAGGTTGTACATAATAACTGATTTTGTCAGCTATACTTGATTCAACGCCAAATCCTATCACTCCAGTAAAGTTTGTGTTATACCGAAATGAACCTCCTTCTGAAAATCCTGCCGGCAGGTCTGTCAAGTCTACGATTGCATTGAAATCTGTTGGTCTCACTCGAGTCGACGGTTGAACAGTCTTTTCAACAGTAAAGTCATAATCCAAAATTGTATTTCCTGTCACACCTACGAATCCATATATATGGCTCTTGGAAGCATTGAGAGCATGAAATTTAACAGTAATAGGTATTTGCGCTTGAGTAAACTCTATAAGCTCGAGATTATGCTCTAACACAGAAAAATCACTTGCTTGAGTAAAGGATCTCAAAAGTTTTGGAGAATGGGCCTTTTGGGACAATCTAAATCCAGATTGGATTTCAACAATTCCTTTTTGCCACGATAGAGACAATCCTCCTGTATGGCCTAAAAGCCCTGAACTCAATTGTGACCTCGCAAAACCAAGATTAAATCCTGAGTTAATAAGATTTATATCCGCTGAGTAATTGATGCTAAACCACAATCCGTCATTTTTATTGCGATATGACTTATCTTCTGATTGCTCAATTAGGTATAAATCAGAAGTAGGGTGATCATGAGTTAAGACAATATCTAATGGTTGGATTAATCCTAGCTCTAATAATGAAAGATCACTATTAGTGCTTGTAAATAATGCAGAAGTAGATACCTCAACTAGTTGAATTTTATCAGAGCTTCTATCTAATATCGCCTGATCTAATTGGTTTATGGTCGTGATAAATTCACTCTCAAATTGATCATTCGACCTTGTGTTTTGATCTAAATCCGCACGTCTTCTTAGACCTGCTCTTGTTCTATTGATCGCAGATGTTCCGACATAAGCATCATCAACTAAATTATTAAAGGCTTGCTCTGCTTTTGGCGCGGTTTGAATCACATCAAATGATGATACCTCCTCGTACTCAGTCCAATAATCCTCGGTCTCATAGGCTGGATCAATCGCATAGTCCAATTGTATTGAAGACGCAGAATTGATCTGCTCCGAGTTGAATATTGGGCCAAAATTTATGAAAGTCCACAACAAGAGAAGAATAGTTACCGCTTCTATAGCTTTGGTGCCCCATAGGCGATATCGTCTTTGCTCTAGGGCTTCTAACTCCGCCTTTAGGATTTGCCAATGGCTCTCCATAACTGTTTCACGATGAGCCAGAAGTTGCTCCTTTATTCCTTTTACTTTAGAGACTTCACCAGAAACATTAATCTCATCCATTCTAGATGACAGCTGTGTCCACGAAGCATGATCGTAGTTCTCCTGATGGTTAGTCAGCTTTCTCTTGATAGATTCATCAAAATCTATCTGGTCCATTTTCTCCATTAGACCAGACCATGAGTTAGCGTCGTAGTCTTCCTCGTGTTCCTGAAGTTTCTTCTTTATGATGTCATCTAGATCATCTTCTATCATACTCCTCACTCATAGCTATCAACAATACTCTCAACTTAGATCGAGCTTTTACTAGATTTGATCTTGAGGTGCTCTCAGAAATATTGAGTTTTTCAGCAATCTCCTTATGCGAATATCCTTCAATAATATATAGGTTAAATACAGCCCTGTATGATGGTGAAAGCTTCTGTAGACAGTTTAGGATATCCTTGGTCTGCAATTGGCTAATTACCCCAACATCTGACGACGATACATGATATACAGAATCCAGATCCTCTGTTCTTCTTCTTTTTTTCTTGCGATAATAATCGATGGCCGTATTAACCATTACTCTTTTTATCCAAGCATCAAATGATGTACCGTTGGTGAACTTATTAATATTCTTAAAGACCTTAATGAACCCTTCATGCAGTATATCTAAGGCATCCTCTCTATGATCAGCATATCTGAGGCATATGGACATCATCGTAGGGTAGTGCTTCTTATATAGAACCTCCTGAGCCCAGCGTTCATTTCGGCCTGCTGCTGAGAGATAATCTCCCTGTTGTTCTATGTTTAAAAAAATGTCCATCGTACTAAAAATAACAATAAACCTATCTAATAGCAATTGTCATGATCAAGTATAGGACGAAAAATAGGTCAGTTGTGCTGCTAGCGACTATTATATAACCTGCTCGATTATCCGTCTAGAGGCCTCTCCATCTCCCATCGTGTAGAAATGAAGACAGGGTACGTTCTTCTCTTTTAGCTCCTTACATTGTTGCACAGCCCACTCAATTCCAATCTCTTTGACTGCAGCACTATTCTTTGCTTTAGATATCTCGAGAGCAAGAGCTTCAGGCAGATTAATATAAAATCTTCTTGGAATACTATTAAGTTGATACTTCTTAGTTAACGGTTTTAGCCCAGGAACGATTGGTACGGTAATACCATATGCTCGACACTTTTCTACATAATCAAAGTATTTTGAATTGTCAAAAAACATCTGAGTCACGATGTATGACGCACCAGCATCAATTTTTTGCTTTGTATACTCCAGATCAAGTTCAAAATTTGGCGATTCAAAATGTTTCTCTGGATATCCCGCTACACCTATACAAAATTCAGTCTTTGATCCATTGTCTATCCCTTTATCAAGGTACACACCATTGTTCATATCCTGGATCTGCTCTACCAAACCCAAGGCATTGCAATGGCCTCCTTCTTGAGGGACAAATTTGTCTTCAAATCTGCGTGCATCACCTCTTAGAGCAAGAACATTATTAATGTTCAGAAAATTGAGATCGATTAGTGCATTTTCTGTTTCCTCCTTGGTGAAGCCTCCACAGAGTAGGTGTGGCACGGCGTCGATGCCGTATCTATGCATAATTGCTGCGCAGATGCCCACTGTACCAGGTCTCTTACGTATGGCAATTTTCTCATAATAACCACTATCTCTTTGGTTATAAATAAACTCTTCTCGATGATACGTCACATCCACAAATGGAGGCTTGAATTCCATTAAAGGATCCAACGTGTTGAATATATTATCCATACCTCCTCCTTTTAACGGTGGAAGTACTTCAAATGAAACTAATGTGCGGCCTTTGCTCTTATCAAAATAATCTGTAATCTTCATGATGAGTTGCTTAGGAGTTCGCAAAAATAGAAATCCTACAATAAAAGAAAACATAAGCAATGTGGCAGGGCTTAGTTATTCTCTTTCTTTTTGAAGTCGCCATTTTTAATGGCATCGATAAATTTCTTCCAGGAGAGTGGATTGAAAATATTCTGTGGTTTAAACTGACCATTGTAGTAGTAGGCCTCCGCTGCATTTCTGAGTTCAAGCTTACTGACCTCGCCACCGTCTACTGGGAGAATCTGTCTTAGGGTTGCAAGTTTTTCTGGCGATAAATTTTCGGCAACTAAATCTTCCAATGTGTTGTTAATTTCCAACGCAAGAAATTCGATCTTGAAAAAATCTTTGTCCGGCCAAGGGTGAATGAACGCCTCTGGCAAGAACAATGTATCTCTTTGCATGATGATATCCTTAGAATATAGATTTCCTTCGATATCAGTGGGTATGAGATATTCTTGAGTCTCATATCCGATCGTACTGAATATAACCGTTTCTCCCTCTGCTACTGCCAATGAGAAGAATCCATCTATCCCCGTCGTTGTTCCTCGTGGTGAATCTTTGACTGCTACATTGGCATAGATCAGCTTCTCGATCTTATTATTCTCAGTAGTTACTACACGACCTGAGAATTGTACTACTTCCGTCTGTGCAGTCATATAGGTCGAGCCCAACCATAAAAACATTCCTAATATCGCTACCGTAATTCTATGCATAACTCTGCAAATAATATGCTAAAGATATGATTTATGAGGTTCTATGGAGGTTCTTAAAAAGACAGGACTTGTCATTTAACAGTGCTTTAACTCAGTGCCATATCTATTACCTCAGTCATATCTGTTACATATGTAAAGGAAACATTCTTTAGATACTCTTCGGGTATTTGACGCACATGCTTTTCATTTTCAGCACATAAAATGATTTTCTTAATGCCAGATCGCT
>CAZJTO010000016.1:0-20040 GCA_964548935.1 uncultured Saprospiraceae bacterium | reverse complement strand
AGTACATCACCAATCAATTAAGGTGGTCAAGCCGTAGATAAAGCCGACCAAATAATAAATGAGGATGCCCAAAAAGGCGACACCCATAAAGATGTTAAACACCTTGGCTAATATGCCGCTATTTTTGTTCTCGCTTTCCATAGTATCGGAAGTGTTAAAATATACAACTAAACCGAATCATTGTCAATTAATCGCTAGACCTGGCTAACATTATCTTTTATAAGAGTAAAGCTTAACTCAAGTTAGAGTCTTTCAATTGACTTTAAGCCCTCTGAAAGTAACTGGTCAATTAGCTTCCTTAGTATCAGCTATGAACCGAGATTACTCAAGATGTCGCAGGTAGATCTCCGGATTATTAAGGAAGTTTTTAGTGATAGAGTAGTGTTCTAAATCGGTTAATTGGGTTTCTATCATCTCATCAGCTGTGATCTCATAGATCGTACTATCCGGAATCGACATCAGGATGGGGGAGTGAGTGGCAATGATAAACTGAGAGGTGTGTGTCTTAAGATGCTCGATGATGAAGTAGATTAATGAGAGCTGCTTAGCAGGTGAGAGTGCAGCTTCGGGCTCATCGAGAAGATAGATACCACGGGACTTAATCTTCTCATGCATGATCTTAAGATAGGCTTCCCCATGTGAAAATGCGTCGAGCTCCTGCCCGTAATTTTTACGCATGTGGTGGAGTTGCTCGTTCGCATTTTCTTTCATCTCTTGGATGATATGAGCTGGCACATCACCCTCCAGATCTTCAAGCTGCTGATGGAGGCCTGCGTCCCTGCGATTGACACTGTTGAGATAATCTCCAAAATCTTCGGCTCTAAAGAAGAATCCCGTTGACCGGTGAATCTTGAAATCCAACTCCAGATAAGGAGCAAGCGATATCGCCGCAGCGAATGACTTCTTGTCATATTTGGAGCCATCCATATGCGGTAGTTGCAATCTGAATGCAATCGTCTCAAGCAAGGTGGACTTACCCGTCCCGTTGTCACCGACTATGAAGTTGACATAATTAGATAAGTCTAAATCCTTAGCATGCTTGATCCCTGCCACGTCATATGGGTAGGGATTGGTCCTGTCAGTATTGATATTAAGTGTTTTGATGTAGGGCATGGGGAGGATTAGTCAACACGATTAGACTCATCAATTCCCTCCAGATACGGCCCCAACATCTCATGCATTATATAGGTCCAGCCATCTATTGAACTCTGGCGCTTAAACTCTGGGATAGTAGTGTCAAATGGCTCTTTGATCACATCGATGAAAGTGATCGTATTCTTGCCATCGGGACCTGGAGTAATCTTATGGGTAACATGGCCTCGTCCAGGAAGTCCAGTAAAGGTCCACTCCACGGTATAATGTGATTGAGCCACAACCTCTATGACCCGCCAGCAGTGCCTGAAGGATCGACTCTCAGCTTTCACATCAAACTCAGTATAAAATTCCTCAGTAGCAGAAAACTCTGGGATTACCTCAAAAAACCACTTCCTCATATGGTCGAGCTCGGTTAGGACGCTCCATATCTGGGCAATACTCGCTGAGGTCTCGATGCTGATTTCTATAGACTTAGGGTGTTCCAAAATGTTGTATAGATTAGTCTTGGACTAATATAAGGCTTCAACTCTAATTGTGCTTGGAGATATCAATACCCGTCGTCTTGCGATAGAACTCTGTGGCATAGGCATCGGTCATACCTGATATGAAGTCTACCACAGACATCACCTTGAGGTAAGGGTCTTCTGTCATCTCAAATTCCCTGAATTGTAGTGGAATCAATGATAGAGCCATCCGGTCTGTACCTTCAGGCGTCTTGCGGAGCACGGCAGGGACAAATAGCTTTAAGAGGTGAGACATGACGTGATAGCCTGTGATCTCAATCTCTACGACAGAGTGATGGCTATAGATCTTAGAAATAGAGATATCCATGACTTCGGACAAGGCTGGACATCGGGACTCGATACTATCGACTAGTGTGCTGTCATAAGTGCCGTTAATAATCTGATCACTATGCTCGGCGAATACGGCCGCACTTTCTAAAGTCAAGGCGTTGATGCACTTGGCGCGCAGATAAGCGATGGAGTCATTGTCATCAAGAATCTTACTGAAGGTATCCTTGATTTTGACCATGTCATCTTCTGGCCGATCGATCTGATCGATGATGTTCATGAGGGCTTGGCTCACCATCTCTTTGCTGATGATTCCGAGGCGATGAGCATCTTCCATATCGATGATGCGATAGCAGATATCATCGGCAGCTTCTACGAGATACACGAATGGATGTCGAGCGTAGACAAGCGGATTGTCTTGTTCCTGCTTCATATCGAGCGCCTCGACGATATCGTTGAAGGTTTCTCGTTCTGTTTGAAAGAAACCGTACTTTTTTCGGTGTTTATAGTTCTTGTCTACGGCTACTGATTCGCAGGGATACTTCAATATGGCTGCGAGTGTGGTTAAGGTGAGGCGCATGCCTCCGACGGGCTTATCTCTATATGCATGAGTCAGTACTCGGATGGCATTGGCGTTGCCCTCAAAGTTGATGAGATCCTCCCATTGACTATCGTCGAAAAAATCTCTCAGACTCCTGCCTTCTATGGTAAAGTCTTTATTTTTTAAGAAGTAATTAGAGATTGCCTTTTCACCCGAGTGGCCAAATGCTGGATTGCCGATGTCATGGGCTAAGCATGCCGAGGCGATGACGTTGCTTAAGTCGTAACGATAGAAATGTAGTGACCTCTCATCATTAGCGGCGATATGATTGGAGGCGATATGATCCCCGATGATCTTACCCAGAGATCTGCCGACACTCGCAACCTCAAGACTATGAGTCAATCGATTATGAACAAAGGTGCTCCCAGGTAGTGGGAAGACTTGGGTTTTATTTTGTAACCGCCTGAATGAACTCGCGAAAATCAATCGATCATAGTCGCGCTGATATTCTGTACGAGGTATTTCTTTAGATTTTGATGATCCCGATCTACGTTCTGTATAACATGTACTCCATTGCATCGGGGTAAAAGTAGCAATAAGGGAAGGATAATTTATTCGAACTATAATAACGGCATCTCAGACAGTTCTACGCAACCTTGTCTGTCTTATGTCTGTATTAATGGTAGCCATCCATCCCAGAGATATAATTCATCACCGGCTTATCCTATTTTGGGCAGATGATATGATGGAGGTGAAAAGAGGAATTGTATGAAATCTCATTTCTTGATTGTTGGAGCAGGACTTGCAGGGGCGACCTATGCACGTCTGGCTGTAGATCGTGGGCATCAAGTCACTGTCATAGATAAGCGGGATCACATCGCAGGCAATTGCTATACTTATCAAGATGAAGAATCCAAGGTCGAAGTCCATAAATATGGCCCACATATCTTTCATACCAATTCAGAAAAAGTGTGGCAGTTTGTCAATCGCTTCACCAAATTCAATAGTTATGTCAACCGCGTCAAGGCTAGATCTAATGGTCGGATCTATAGCTTGCCTATCAACCTGCATACCATCAATCAGTTTTTTGGCAAGGACTTCACGCCTGATCAAGCAGCAGGCTTTATTGATGAGCAGCGAGTCAAGGGTTTACAGCCGACTAATTTTGAAGAGTTTGTGCTAAGCAGTTTAGGGCATGAACTCTATGAAGCCTTCTATAAATATTATACGATTAAGCATTGGGGGATCGACCCTAAGGAAATCCCCGTATCGACTGCCAAACGGCTGCCAATACGGTTTAACTATAACGACAACTACTTTAATGACCAGTATCAAGGTATTCCTACCGAAGGATATACGAAAATGGTTGAGCGAATGCTCGAACATGATCAGATCAATGTATTAGTAGGCCAAGACTTTGAAGACTATCGAGCGGGATGGCGTGAAGACTATGATCATTTAGTTTTTACGGGGTCTATCGATGACTACTTTCAATATGCACATGGGGCACTACCGTATCGCACGTTGAGATTTGAGCCCATAAGGGGTAAGGATATTATCGGCAATGCAGTCTTGAATTATACAGATATGTCAGAATCATTCACGAGGGTACATGAGCATAAGTGGTTTACTCCTGAAAGAAAATTTGACCACTCCATTGCTTTTAAAGAGTATCCCAGTGATACCGATAGTCGAAACAATCCGATCTATCCGATCAGAAACAGTAGCTCTGAGGAGATGTATAAGTCCTATGCTGAACTAGCGAAGAACGAAAAAGAGGTGACTTTCGTAGGGCGATTAGCAGAGTTCAGGTATTACGATATGCATCAAGTCATCGCAGCGAGCATGTCAAAATTTGAAAGAAAATCTACCATGACAAATGAGTGATAAGATAGGTTCTAAATCATGGAATGATGAGATGTACGAGAAACATCCGACGCCCTATAATGGTATTGCCGGATTTATCCAACGCAGGAGACTCGGTAGGATTATGAGTGCGATTAAGAAGTTTAAGCCATCGTCCTCGTCGAAGCTTATTGTCGAAATTGGTTGTGAAGAGGGGCATCTGATTGAGCACCTGCACCAACAGCTCTCAGGAAGTCAATTGATAGGTCTTGATATATCAACAAAGGCACTTGAACAAGCTAAAAAGACGCTGCCTAGCGATATTAGCTTTGATCAATGGGATATAACCCAGGGAGCTTATGCGCTGAATCAAAAACCTGGCTATGTGATCTGCAGTGAAACCTTAGAACATATACCTGATGCTACAGCTGCCATACAAGGCATTGCGGATACGGCAGATCCGGACACGATTGTTATTATTACTGTACCGATAGAGCGTTACAAGAACAATATAAAGACCCTCTTAACGCGAATTGGCCTATTCGATTTACTCTTTAAGGGTATCGAAAAATCATTGTCAGAATGGCATGTACAAGATTTCTCCAAGGAGGATATCACAACGGGCTTAGGCGCACACTTTGAGATTCTGCATTATGAGACGATCTGGTTGATGCATCAGCTCCTCGTTGTAAAGAAAAAGAGCTGATGAATAAGGAGTTAGTCGTAGTTATACCTGTATATAATGAAGCGGATATCATCCATGTCGTTATCGAGGATTGGTGTCAGGCCTTAAGGGATCTATCAATAGATTTCGAATTGAGATTGTACAATGATGGTTCAAAAGATGAAACCTTACCTGTTCTTAAAGGGCTCGAATCCCAGTATCCAGAACTTGCAGTGATTGATAAAGCTAACTCTGGGCATGGACCAACTATCTTGATGGGCTACAATAGCGCAGATAGTCAATATGTGTTTCAAGTGGATTCAGATAACGAGATGAAGGCACAATACTTCGCACAGATATGGAAGCGGAGAGATCAGTACGATTTTATAATCGGCACGAGGAAATATTCCTATGAACACCCGCTCGCCAGAAAGATCGTCAGCTTTATAGCCAAGTTGTGTATTTCTATATGTTATGGGCGCGGAATATCGGATGTGAATGTGCCATACAGATTGATGTCGACGTCAAAATTTGAATCAATCTTCAAGGATATTCCTGAGCATACTTTCGCTCCAAATTTGATCGTCTCTGGTATGGCGGTTCGCAATAAACTTAAGATATTACAGATAGGAGTACCAACAGACTTCAGAACTACTGGTACCGTCTCTATTCAAAAGATGAAGTTGCTCAAGGTAGCATTGAAATCTTTTAAAGAAACTATCGCACATGCTTTCAGATGATTGGTCTTAGCATCTCTGGTATTGAATTGTTCACAGTTAACTTATTGGGCTTATCGGCCTTCTGTGGATTGTTCATTGGTGCTGGACGGCTCTTTAATTATAAAAGGTCATTTTCTTTTACCGAGGCATTTTATTCATTAGCCTTTGGGATACTTTCTGTGAGCACGCTCACTGCTTTATTTATGACTGGCGGGGTGACTATTCTGTCGGTTTATCTATTGATGGGTGCCATATTATACTATCAACATAGGCAGCAACTCTTATGTCCTGACCAATCATTGATATATCAATCGTCTAATAGTGTCATCATAATTAGCATCTTCATTGGGCTCTTATTCGTCTATTTGTGGTCCTTTTTGAGTATAGGTCAATTTGATGATTTCCCTTTTCATATACCCGATGGGTCATCCTTGTCGCAGAATGACTACATCATCAATACGATGAGATCATACTATATAGCTCAGACCGGAGAGGAAAACTATTATCACGTTTTAAATCAATTGGATCCTGCGTATCATGGCACCAAGCCCTATCACTATTTGGAGTTTTGGACGACGGTCTTTACGAGCTATTGCATGTCTGGGTTGGTGGCCGTCCATTTCAAATTAGTAGTGGTGCCTTTGTACTACTTGACTGCTTTTGTCGGAGTGCTGGCGCTCATGGAACGCTATCTTATGGTACGATGGACTTACGTCTGCCTGGCTATGATTTTGATGTTTTGTGCTGGGCTTTACCTTCCGTTTTATCGAGGTATATTGAATGATTTCAGCTTACCGATTTTTTCTTATCGATTCAAAATGGCACCCTACTACCTATTTATGTTTGCGTGCTTAATTGAGTACGGGAGAGGAAACTATCGAGGGTCCATATGGGCTTTGCTTGGGCTTTGTGTGGCGACTATTGTGGCCGTACCTGCAGTTGTAGGAGGTGTAACACTATTTATAGTATATCGCCTCATTACTAAAGATAAATCCGCACTGAGCCTGATCCTACAACTATTCGTAGGCTGCGCTGCAATTGTCTTATTCTACAGTATTACGGGATCACAGGAGTTGAATATTAGGCCAAATGCAGGCACCAGTGAACTGATGAATAACCTGGGATCTCTATTTTTTGATGACCTACCGGTTAAGTTCGCAACTATATTCAAAACGCTTCTCGAAGAACTAGTGATTTATATACCTATAATCGTGATCGGAATGGCTGTACTGCGAAGTTCCAAAATTCGAGAGTTCGATTATCCAGGATTGGCCGTACTTGTGGGAGGGATTTTGTTTTCTGGTGCGTGTGCCTATGCCTTGTTTTACGACCAGAAAGATGGCGCTCAGATCTTCTATAATGTCGCGAATCCACTGCTCAATGTGATCTTGATCTGGGGCATAATCAAGCTCATGTCATATGATCACAATTGGACTAAGGAAGCCCTAAATTTTAGGAACGGATACGTACTCTCTTCTGCATGTATATTCGTTTTATTGATCAGCCTACAACTACACAAGGCGATCAAAAGAAATGTTGTTCCTGCAGCATGGTCGGCTCCATCCTATAGCGATCAATACCTCAATGAGATTAAGTCTTATGTGTTGAGTGATGATCACATTACCATAGGGGCAGCTATAAAAGGTGGTCAGGATTATACTTCGTCTTACTCTTGGCAGACAGCAGCATATACCTTGGGATATTACCTTGCCTTTATGGAGAATGGTGCCATCGCCGTACAGATCAGCGACTATGATATTCCTAATGACCATCGTCAAGATCTCATAGATCGCGAATCATCATTGTTCTACAGATATGTAGAGGGTCAAAAAGCAGCGGGAGCCTTTGAGGGTGTTGCAGGTAGTCAGCTGCAGTTTATAGAAACATATGATTTAGACTTTATCATTGTCTCCAAGAATGGCAATATGCCCACTGAGATCAATGATATTGCTAAGAATGTGATCATAGATCCGATCTCTGGTGAGCGGTTTATAATCCTTGATCCGTCAAAAATTAAGAACCGATCAGCAGCCCATTAGTCTTCCTTAAGTAATGCATATAGCGGAGCATCCAAGTAGACACCATTTTTATAGATGTACTTGCGACAGACGCCCTCTTTGGTAAATCCGTTTTTGACCAACACTTGTTCAGAAGCAGGATTATTGGAGAATACGTGAGCTTGCAATCGAATAGTATCTGTATGCTGAAAGTAATGGGTGACCAATAAACCCAAAGCCTTGCTGGCAATACCTCGTCCCCATGCATCTACTCCGAGCCAATAGCCTACTTCCGCAGTGTATCGGTGCACATCGGTGAGCAGGTTACCACCGCATATGCCAACCAATAGATCACCTTCAAAAATGCCTAGGTTCAACAGGGGATATTGTTCTGACACAAATGAGATATATCCCTCGGCATCCGATAAACGGTATGGGTGAGGGAAGTAGTCTCGCAACTTATCTGCGATGCGTCGATCGTTAGCGATCTCTGCGAGACGTGGGGCATCGGACAGGCTCAATCCCCTAATACTTATGGATGGTTGACTCATGTTAGTTGTAAGATATAGATTGATATAGCAATCTCACTATCACGAAGACACGAAGTAATCAAAATGGTCAACCTGTATCGACAGACTGCTTTGACTCGAGGCTTGGCGCTTTTTGCTCAGCCAATCTTCAAAATAGTCTGGCCTGCCGGGCATCTCATTGATGGCGGTATCCATGTATTCCAGTATGAATCCATGCATTGCCTTTGCCGCAGGTTCTAGGTGCCATAAACTTTTACCTTCAGTGTAGTTCGCTCCGATATCTGTGTAGTACTTTTTGATATCACGATGGCAGTTGGGACCCATACCTATGCCAAAGTGTTGAGAACGGAGCATATGACCGTGATACAGGTCGATACAAGTATCGTCACCCTGTTCTATAGGTTTAAAGGCCATACCCGTATAGTTCAGTGCCGAGAGTATGCTGCATCCATGCCTGCGTACGATCTGATCAAACTTGATGTACTGCTCTACCGAAAACAAGTCAAAGATCGCCGATGCCGACACTAGGTTAATGGAGCCATCGCTGATGTAGCGTTCTATGTTGAGTAAGGAATCATTGATGGTTTTGAGTGAGATGGTCTTCGAGCCTTTGGTGAAGATGATTTTTAAATCAGTCTTATGGATTGCGAAACCTTCTTGCTCGAGCTCCTTGCAAATCCTTTGTACGCTATGTTCTATGAGTTTGGCATCTTGCTCCAAAAATACCCAATTCTGATTCTTGGTTATCTCATGATATAGCGCTAGGAATGTAGAGCCCGTACCAGATCCTACGTCAATGATATTGATTGTATCAAGCTTATCGAAGTGGGCGAAACAGGCCGATTCAACCTCCTTGTTTCGAGCATTTACGTCGTGGACAAATCGCTCATCTAACCAACTACTAAATTCCATGTCTATTCAAGTATTCCATATCAATTAATATAGATAGTACGCTATAATCCGAGTTACAGTTGCTTATTTCTCAAATACTAAAAACCAGTACTTGATCAAGCCTCGTTTAGTAGATCGCTGGAGGGCATCACCTCCTCTTAAACTCTCCCAATACACCGACTTAAACGGGAGCTTATTATAGATATCCGTGAAGATACCTATGAATCTATCTCGGGAGGAATATGTATTGAGATAGGATGTGAGGTCTGTCTTGTCGACAAGGCGTAAGCCTCGGGAACTGGCGAGCTCGACGATGTGATTAACGGTATTGAGATTTCCGATATGCCAGCCCTCTTTAAAATCTTCGATCAATCGCTGATTGCGATCCGTGATACCATCCTGAGTAACTAAAAAGTCGTCACAGAGCACATAGCGACCTCCAATGTGTAGGGTCTCAGTTATCTGATCGAGCAACTTCTCAGGTTGATCTGAATGTACAAATGATTCGATCTGATAAATCAGACTCTTATCAGCGTAGTCACTGAGATCATGGAAGTCTCCTTGACGGATCTCTACGGTACTTTCAGTGGTCAGATTGGAGAGCAGATTAGTGCCAATCTCAGTCTGCTTTTTGGAAATAGTGAGACCTTCTATCGTGTGCCCGGGTGTACTGTTTGAGGCTATATAGGACATCGTTGCTCCCACGCCGCAGCCGAGATCAAGTATGTTTAACTTGTTGTCGACAGAGCTAGAGATTAGCTGTGTAATCAACTTGTTGACATAGTTGATGGCTTCAACTTTAGTATTGACCCCTGGTCCCCAAACCAGGCGGTGGATATTTTGAGCCTCTTTAGTTTGACCTAACTTCAAAAACAAGGAGGTGTTGTTATCATAGTACTCTTGTACAGTGGCCATCGAACATTTTTATTTCAGACACATAAATAGCACCTCTACATCTAAATGCAATATCATGGAGCATTAAATTGCTATACATGTACACACAAATACCTGATATAGCCTTGTATCTCCTGCGACTTATTGAGTATTGACTCATTGGTAGGAGTAGGAGAAATTGTATTTTTGATCGTTTATTAGTAGCGCATGATTAGAGTACATTCTTCGTTTCACAAGTGTCTGACTATGTACTTCAAGAATGTGATGCAGTCGGCGCTTAATCACTATCGGACGTCTCTACAGAAGCGCTATGTACACCACGAAAGTATTGAGGGTGTATTCTACAATAGAGCGACTCGTACCTATCTCAACTCAATCAATAGCTTTGCTATTGACATTGATCGCCTTGATGGAGATTTTAGAGCAACACGATTTATCAGAGATCCGAGAGATCTCGTGGTGTCGGGCTACTTTTATCATAAGCGAGCTGCAGAACCTTGGTTTAGGATGAAGAACCCTACCGCCAAGTATTGGTCACCCATCAATGGCAATGTACCCGTGGACATGCCTGCAGATCTCAGCTTTGCCGAGTACCTCAATACGCTTGATCAGGAGGCAGGATTAGCAACGGAAATAGAGTTCCGAAAACATCACTTACAAAGCTTCAGGGATTGGCCCGACGATGAGCGCATCAAGATCTTTAAGTACGAAGAGATCATCGGCAACGAAGTCGATACCTTTAAGGAGATCTGTACACATCTGCAGTTGTCTAAGACTGAGACCTTTAGGGTGATTCGCAAGGCTAAAAAGCTGGCTTATAAGAAAAGTTCGAAGAACAAGCACATTCGAAATCCGAACTCTGGACAATGGAGAGAACATTTTTCTGAACAGCAGAACAAAAGATTCGTGGATGACTATGGTGATATCCTAGAGCGCCATGGCTACGAGCTATTCTAAAGTGACACCTCGGGTAATCTACCTTGATGGTCTATAAATAGTTAATACCATATTTCTCCTTAAGAGCAATATTGTGCTTATGATATACTTTGTCCAATGTATCACGAGCTTCCTGGTTTACATTGTTGGTTTTTTTGTTCTGATTAAAGCGCTGTTGCAGGATGTTGCTATAGTCATGATTATAGAGATTTAAGAACTCAGTCAATGCATTCATAGTAGCGTTGCTTGTCTCATCGTTCAATTGAGTAGAGGCGATTACCCTGACGTCTTGCTCAAAGACATACTCCCATCTTGCTAAATACTCAGCATAAAATCCCTGCTCCAATATTCTCGTTGGTTTCTTCTTATTTAGTTTGCTGATTTCATCCTCTACAAATTGATCTAAGCTGCCCACATCATTGCCAGCTCGTCCAGACTCGTCAAATCGTTTGATCATCTGATAGTGCGATATAAATCGATCTGTAGGATTACGGACTAGTGCGATGATCTTCACTTTGGGAAATACTCGTTTAACGATCCGAGGGTTAGCACGTACCATTGTAGTTGCCGTAGCTTCGCCAGTGATGTAGTCAACATTGGGAAGGATCGGTTTTTCAAAAGTAGATTCAGATAGAGACCCATCGCTTTCTAACTCTATCCAGTCGCCAACGGCATTAGCCTGATTGAGATCAGGAAAGTTGTTGATATAGGACCTATATTTTTTGAGCAGTACCAATGGATTAGTAAAATTAAAATAGCCAGGCTCCTTGACTTTACAGGGTAAGACCTGAGGGTGATCATTAAGGTAGCGGTATAGCGACGAACTGGCACACTTTACCCCTCCAATAATTAGAAATGATGGCTTTAATATATTCTTTGATGTCATCATGCGCTTATAGTTGGATGGAGTTGGTACGATAGATGGTATCCACCATTTTTTTGGCACTCGTCGCCCAATTGAATTTTGTAGTTAAATCTCTATCAAATTTATACTGATCTCGATGGCTATATGCTGATACTATTGCTTGAGTCATTGCGGTACTGTCGTAGGGTAAGACGAGATGGCCGTTTATACCATCCTGCACTACTTCTGATAGCCCACCTACATCAAAGGCTACGACGGGTGTTTCATTGGCAATGGCGTCGACGACTGACAGAGAAAGATTCTCCATCATTGACGTGTGGAGTAGGAGGTCATAGTCTGCATAGTTCAAGGATTTGGCATAACCCTTATGATGGATGAGCTCATAGGAGTTGATCTCCTCATACAGCACTTGATCTTCAATGTTGCCATACAGATCGATGGTAATCGCTAAATCCTGTGTGCTCAACTGCTTTAATATCTCTGGGAGATGATGACATTTTCTATGACTGATATTTCCTGCCATAAGTATGCGATAGGGTTCAGTGTCGCTGGCTTTATTTTTAATCTCGGACCATTGGGTGATGCCATTGCGGATTAGCTCAACTCGGTCGGTTGATTTACGTATAAAAGGCATTTTATATTCCGATACAGTGAAGATCATCTTTGCCTGAGTGAAGATATCCTGATAGTATTCGATGATAGACTGACCTTGTTCTCGATCATCTTTTAGCTCCAACATTTCGGGCCAGTTGTCATGATAGCTGAAGTAGAATGGTAGCGCTGTGTTCAGCACAAAATGACACTTATAAAAGTCGCCATAGATTACAGTTGGTGCCGATACCGAATTCAAATATTCCAATACCTCCGATTCCGACTGATAATTGATGATCCGGACATGATCAACTAAGGACTGATCATCTCGCTCACAGTATACCGTGACAGTATTGAAGTGTGGTGCCATATGCTCCAAAAGTCGGCAAGTAGCCAACGAGCCACCAGAGTAAGACACCCCAAAGTTCTCACTGACCACAACGAGATCAATTTTTGATATAGTTCTTCCCACACTCATGAGCTGCTACCGTTCTGGTTATCGATCCATAAATAGTAATAGGATATGAGAAATGAGATCACGATCAATGCTGAACTCACCATCAGAACGATGCCCTGGATGTCGCTTTGTTGAGCGACGGACCAGAGCAGACTGACGAAAAAGAGACCAGCGACATAGCTGGCGATTTTGTTTTTTCTTTCTTTCTGCACGGGAGGATTGAGGATCTTCAAGATGATAATATAGCTATATCGCATCACTCCGGGGATGATGATCCATAGCGGTGTGATATTCTGCAGATAGAGATAGATACAGCCAAATAATACATAGAGCGAATCGACTTCCACATCATAGGCACGACCCCATTCTGACTCTTGGTTATATCTGCGAGCCACATGGCCATCCACTCCATCTAATAGGACGATAATCAATAGTGCTCCGAGGAAGTATAGATGTGGAATCTTAACCCAGAATGCTAATAGGATCAGCAGGATCAACAGTCTACTGGCAGTAATCCAGTTGGCATAGGTCCTAAAGGGCTTATAGGTATGGACCACTCCAGTATTGAGGGTGTTATAGTAGGTGAAAGATCCTGCGGCTAATAGAAATAACCCCATCGTGCTCTGAGACCATATAGCGAGCAGCGCACCCACAATCATCAGAAGGGAATGTATGGCATCCCAACCGGAATCATCGGCGAACAATCGATTAAATCGCTTTACTTGAACCAAGGTTCTGTATTTAGTCCATTAGGGAAGGTAGCATACTCCTCAGTACTATCCGCATAACAATGAGCCATAGCTGCCATCAGATGCGAAAAGAACCCTGCATGAGTAAAATTGAATTCATCAGAGTGACGCCCGATAAGATCGGGTAAAAAACCGAATTTGATAAACTCATCGATTAGCTTTTTATCCTTGCTGATAACATGGATGGGTGTATACCAGCCAAATTCCTTTTTGGTGATGAGCCCCGGCTGATGATCTCCAAAAAGAACGAATATAGTGTCATCAGCATTTCTGTGATTCACATAATCGGTGACTGTATCAATCTGATACTTCATCGCCTGTGCATATCGCTCTTTCACGCTAAGTTTTAAGTCTATCTTATTTGAGGAATTGTAATGATCTCCGCTGAGCGGATCATCGATTATATGCTGAGGACTATGAAATGGGGTATGACTATTCAGCGTGCTGAAAAACATGAAATAAGGATTGTCGGTTGGTTCACGAGAGATGATATCCGCAATTTTATAGAGCGAATATTGATCTGGCGGAACGCTGCCTACACCTAAGAATTTGAATCCATATCCATCGTAATCGATTTCCTCTGCATCGATCAATCGGTCATACTGATATTGTCTGTGGATAGAGGTCCAATCTACCTCGTCTCGATAACCACCGATGGCATTGGCAAGGATGTTCGTATAGCCCTCTTTGGCTACGTAATGAAACAGTGAGCGATACGCTGCAAAGTTGGTATCTGTCTTGAACAAAAGATTGTACAGATGGATATTCTCAATGTTAACACCATAACAGATCGTGGTATGACTCAACCAACTTCCTCCAGCAAATGCAGGGGGTATAGAGTAAGTTGACGCCACATGATATCCTTGGGACTGAAGCTCTTGTAATTTGTCCTGAGCAAGGGACGTAAAGTCTGAGGCATACTCCTCATCCTCAAATAATAGAGAGCCATATGACTCTACACTGATCATTTCGATATTAGGTTTCTTGCTAAGCTGCAGCGAATCATATTGATCAAGGTCGCTGAAGAATGCTCCAGACTTATCTAAGACAGCTTTGTACTTCAGTGTGCGAGTATAGTTTATACCCAGATAAAGTAGGGGGCTCAATACAGTCCGCTGATGCCACATGTTATACTCCATATTAGGCTTGAATAGGCCTAATGCTGCCAACCCTATAAATGCAGTGATCAATTGATATATCGGCACCTCGAATCCCAACAGATAGACACTTAGATGATACATGCCATACAGCATCAATCCAATGAGTATAAACAAGCCAACAAAGAGCAGGTACTTCCATGACTTGAGGATAGTGATCCCCGTCTCCATAAACTTGAGGTCGGCAATGATGATCGGAGTATGCTCAAAGATGAACAACATCGTGCTGGAGTAGATGATGATGATCCAAGTCCATACCGCAACTACGCCCAGTAGCATGGCGTTCATCGAGCTGGTCAATCCGAGTATCATCAATAGCAATAGGACCAATGCATAGTCCATGTTAATCCTGAAGGGGTCACTTGAGAACTTTATGAAGGGCAGCTTGAGCTTCTGCTTGGTAGAGGTAGTCGCATCTACTAAAAAATGAAATGGGTTCGGCTGATTTCTAAAGTTGAGCAGATAGAAAGGCAGGAAGAAGATCAAATTGATTCCTCCAAAGATTAACCAGAAATAGAGTGTGTCCATTTGTTACAGTTAGGTAGTAACCCGATTCAATAAATGTGGGGCTTTAGCCCTCATAGCTGGCCCAAGCGTCGTGAGTTTCGCCCAGCTCGACAGTGATCCTCCCAGTAAAGAAGGAACTGACCTCTTTCTTAATTTCATCATGTATATGTCTTGCCACAAACTCCGTAGTGGTCAGATGCCCCTTGAAGATCTCAAGTTCATCGAGATTCTGATATTTCAATGGCTTGAGGATCTCAGCAGTAATATCGTGTGCCTTACCGATGTCGATGACGACATTATGTTCATCCAGTTCTTCACTTCTGAAGATCACATCCACGACATAGGTGGCACCATGTAGATTTTGAGCGGGCCCAAAAAATGGATGGGGTAGTGAGTGTGCGATCATTATTGACTTTCTAATCTTTACGCTGTACATGTCAGTTGTATTTTATTATCCAAATGATGCCATTTGGGAGCTTATTATTTCTGAGATCATTATAGAATGCAGGGCTCTGATCAAAGGGTACAAAGTCTGTGATGAGCTTGTCAAAAGATTCATCTGTTAAGACTTTCTCAGCCAGCTGTTTGCGACTTAGATAAGTCGTATTTGCTGGCGCTAATGGCGAAATCTTTGAGACTTGACTGCTGATCAACTTGAGCCTCTTATAGTGAAAATCTGCGCCAAGATTCAGCTTGACTGTCTTGCTGCCATACCAACTCAATTCGATAACTCGTCCTTCTGGATTTAGATGATCGATACCATATTGCAATCCTTCTTCTCTTGCCGAGGTGTTAAAGACAACGTCATAACTGACCTGATCGGATAGGCCTATCACGTTAAACCCAAGTTGTTCGGCTTGCTCTTGGCGCCAGGCATTGGGTTCTATGATCGAGACATCCGAATAGCCAAAATGACGTAATGTCAATGATAGTAATGACCCAATATTGCCATATCCACAGATGGCTATAGACTCATCACGTTGTAGATCGGCGTCCCATATGGCGTTGATGGTGGTTTCTATATTGCTGATTAGTGTCGCCCTATAGGAAGGGATCTGTTCGGATAGAGCGTATGCGTCCTTGGCATTTACAACCATTGAGTCTTGATGTGGATGCATCACGTGATATTGATCACCGTCATGTGATCCAATCGTGGAGTAGCCATATTTTATTGGAAATGTGAACTCCCCGTCCATATATGGTACGCTCATCACATCATAAAGTGATTCGGGTACTTTGCCTGTACTGACTAATTGTTCTGTTCCTGTTGATATCAGCGAATAGTCCGTGTGGAGCATGAATTGATCTACACCCATATTATAGGCTATGTCGTCACTTATTAGTTCAGACTTGACCTTGCTTATATGCCAAAGAGAGCGAGTAATCATGCTGGTTTTGCCGTAATCATCTGAGTATCACCCATAGAGTGCCAGACATGATGAGAAAGATCTTGCCCATCACCGATACAATTAATATCATTTAGATTAATACAACTTTTGCCACTGCCTAGTATGAGCGGTGCCATGTGAAATTGCACAATGTCGATAGACCCGTTTCTGAGAAATGTACTCGCGGTCTCAGGGCCTCCCTCGATAAGTATTGATCTGATGCCTTCGTCCTTGAGTTTGCCAAGTAGATCGGTGATCTTTTGTTCTTCTGATGCCCCATCATAGTAGATAACTTTGCTGAAGGTATCGGTGCTCTCTATATTTTGATACTGCTTATCTCTTAGCAAGAATGTTTTTGTCTCAGGTGTATGCATCAGTGCAGCAAAATCCTCCGTGTGATTACTCAATATCAACCTAATGGGGCTAATGCCGGTGACATGTCTAACTGTGAGAGTAGGATTGTCATTAACTACGGTTTTGGCGCCGACCATCACAGCGTCTACAAGTGCTCGTAGACGATGAGCATGGATTAAGTTCGCTTCGTTGCCGATCCATTTAGAGTCTCCGTCAAGCGTGGCTACTTTGCCGTCTATGCTACAGGCCATATGTAGAAACACGAATGAGCCTTTACGACGACATAGGTCAATCAGGCAGAGTGGCCAGTAAAGTGATAAATTTTTTGACTCCTCAGCAGGAATTGACTCTGTAGTATACATCGAAAAATTGTCGAAGGGCAACTTGTGAGACTGCCACTCGTCACCTAGCGTTATATTCTGGGTATCATCCCATACAAGGATGGCACTAGCTGGATTGGTTTGTAGTTCCTCAGCCTCTCTGTGCAAATGAAATTTCCCTTCGATATAACTGCAAGCAATTACTTGATCGCTATTGCTTTTTAGCCGATCTCTCAGGGCTACGAGTCCTCCCCAGAGCTGGTCGGAGGGTGTCATACTTGCTCTAATAAATGACCAAACACCTCTTTTTTAGTATGTAGATACCTATAATTTGTTGCGTTTGGCTCCATCTCGAGCGGGATTCTATTGACTACCTGAATACCACTACCATCAAAAGCAGCAATCTTCTCTGGATTATTAGTCAATAGATTTATTTTATTGATACCGTAGTGATTTAATATTTGGATGGCGACGTCGTAGTTGCGCTCATCTAATCCGAAACCGAGATGCTCATTCGCCTCTGCAGTATCCAGTCCTTTGTCCTGTTCGACATAGGCCTTTAACTTATTGATGATGCCAATGCCTCGACCTTCTTGCCTCAAGTAGATGAGTAGGCCTTCATTTGCTTTGATATATTCTAACGAACTATTGAGTTGTTCACCACACTCGCATCGCAATGATCCAAATAGATCACCAGTAATACACTCTGAATGAATACGTACATTGGCTACGTGCCAGTTGTCCCTATCTCCATGACTTAATACCAAATGCGGCATCCGATCAGTCTGATCGATTGAGAAGGTAGACATCAGAAAATCCCCATGCTTCGTAGGAATAGTAACTTTACTCTGCTCTCTTTGTCTAGTACGTTTCATTTCAGATCTCTTAACTGCCAACATATGCATCCCTTGAGTTTATTGTATTTACTAAGCATTACGTGTTGAACACACCTAAAGGTTGCTTCTTAATTGTAAATACTTCTCAATAGATAAAGTTTTTAGTATTTCTGATAGGTAAGATAAGAATAAGAACATTTAAAAATCGTCCCAAATTTATCATAAAAAGTACTCAGTCGCACTATTCACTAGGCTTATGTATGTGGAAACACATTTACGAGCTTCAATTAATTACTGAGGTCTGGTATCTGGCTAATTTCTGTATCCTCAGCAATCAACTTTAACAGACCGGGGAGGACAGATAGAGTAGTGCCTGCCCTTGAATTTTGGTTGCTTTCCTTGACTGTCTTGATATAACCCAAATCTTTATCACTTAATTGGCGGCCCGAACTGAGTACAGCGTACATCTTAGACAGATCTGATAATACTAATGCATGATATTCTACATTGCCCAAATCAGGGTGCCCAATAAGAAGAGGCTTAAGTCGATCATACATACCTGACCAATCTGCTATGTACTTGATAATCTTTGACTTAGTTTGTTCAGTAGGGTTATCGATATGTTGATTAACAAGCTTATTAAATTCATATCCACCTACCGACTCTGCCTGAACGATATCCGCCACTCTCGTCATTGGTGTCTGGATATTATGAGCGGGATCGGACTGCCAGCGGTTGTAATATTTTACCTCTTCTAACAAATTAAGGAAGGAGAATAGATTCCTTAATTGATCGGGATCGCTCGTCCACTTAGAGATCGTTGCCAACACATGGGTATCATCGATGACGTCGATCTCTCTCAATGTTGCCTTAGTATGTTCTACTCTCCTATATAAATCTTCGGTGTTAGTGGTATGACTTTTAGGGCTCCACAGTTTTTCTGCCACTGCTAAGGTGCGGGGCCATATTCTGGAGTTGATGTTAGTCTGATCTACCCATTCTGACCACATAGCGGCCTCGCCTCCAAGAATCATATCGAGTTGGTCGGATGTCGGTTCAGGGGGTTTGTGGAATTTAGGAAGCACCATTCCATCTATCATGTCATGGCCGCCTACCTTGCTACCCGTAATTGGGATACCGACGAATGACAGGTTAATAGAACCATTTAGCTGATCTTCTGCTGCCTCAAGTTGCACATTGAGTGGCCCTGCCGCATTGGTAAAAGAGAAGTTCATGGTATTGTTATCCCAATTGATCTTATCTATGATGTGCTGCTGGCCCATCATGTTAAGTATCCCTCTTGAATTTTCCTTGGTACCGAATAGAAACATGGTACTGCCCTGATTGACCAGGTCACTTTGTGAGCTGAGCTCATAAGCACTCCAATTGTCCCTGTCGATCTCGATTTTCATATAAGCCGGCTGCTCTGATGGGTCCACCTGGTATAGTTCGGACATAGGTAGTTTGTGGTCGAGATACCAACCATGAGATAGTATCGCAGGGCTATTGAGCGATATAGCGCTATAGACGGCATCTTTGCTTCTCCATGCTTGTATGGTAGTGCCTGACTTAGCAAGCTCAGGACGAATTGCCTCATCCCAAGCGATCATTTTTTTCTTCGCACGGAACATGATATCAGACATGCGCAGGTTAAAATACGTCTGCAGATCATTGTAGGAGTTGAGACCTTTGTCTTGCATGAACTGCGTGATCTGTTCACTCTCTTGCCACTCTGTCGGGATGACTTCATCGCTACCGATATGTATAAATCGATCTGGGAAGAGGTCCGTCATCTCCTTAATAAAAGAGGCTAAGAACAAATAGACCCCTTGATTAGTTGGATCGAGCGCATCTGGGAATATTCCATAGCGCTGTCGTAACTCATACCGATCTCCAACTCCATATTCTGGATA
>CAZJTO010000015.1:0-20365 GCA_964548935.1 uncultured Saprospiraceae bacterium | reverse complement strand
CTGATCTGCCAGAATCCAAGATTAGAGGATATAAGCCTGGTCGATTTTCATTTAATGTGAAGGGTGGACGGTGTGAAACCTGTGAGGGCGGCGGCAAGAAGCTCATTGAGATGAATTTCTTGCCAGATGTGTATGTCGACTGTGAGACTTGCCAAGGCAGGAGATACAATCGTGAGACGCTTGAGATCATGTTCAAGGGGAAGTCAATCTCTGACGTCCTCGATATGCCTGTGGATGAGGCCATAGAGTTTTTTAAGAGCATCCCTAAGATCTATCGTAAGCTCAAGACCCTTCACGAAGTAGGATTGGGGTATATCACGCTAGGACAATCGGCTACTACGCTATCGGGTGGTGAGGCTCAGCGTGTCAAATTGAGTGAAGAGCTCTCTAAGCGTGATACGGGCAACACACTATACATCTTAGATGAGCCTACGACGGGATTACACTTTGCAGATATCAAGCATCTCATCGCCGTATTAGATCGACTCGTCGAGAAAGGCAATACCGTATTGGTTATCGAGCACAACATGGACATCATCAAAGTGGCCGACCACATCATAGACCTCGGCCCTGAAGGAGGTAAGCGAGGTGGCAATATCATATTCGAGGGGAGTCCAAGTAAAATCATCAAAAGTAAGAAGAGCTTCACAGGTCAATACCTCAAATTGGAAGTGGAGTAGATGAAAGTGGCAGTCATCGGTGGCGGAGCGGCAGGGTTCTATGCGGCAATCTGCTGTAAGGAGCGTTTCCCCAAGGCTAAAGTGACCATCTATGAAAAAACGACCAAGCTCCTATCCAAGGTGAAGATCTCAGGTGGCGGTAGATGTAATGTCACTCATGATGCGAGGTACCCGTCTGACCTAGCCAAGAACTATCCACGAGGGGGCAAGCAACTAAAAAAGCACTTCAAGGCCTTCAACAATAAGCATATTATCGAATGGTTTGAAAGCAGAGGAGTAGCTCTTAAGGTCGAGCCTGATGGTCGGATGTTTCCAACCTCAGATCAGTCGCAGACTATCATTGACACCTTCATGAAGGAAGTGGAACAGTTAGGGATAGATATTCAGCTCAAGTCAGCAGTAGATAAAATCTCAAGGCATCAAGAGGGCACCCTGAAGCTCATGGTTAACGGCAAGGAAATATCATATACGTCTGTGATCATCGCAACCGGAGGCTCCAATAAGCGAACGAATTATAGCTGGCTTGAGAAGATGGGGCACGAGATCGTCGAGCCGATTCCATCACTATTCACATTTAACATGCCCAAGGAGCGGATCATTAAACTGATGGGCGTTAGCGTATCTCAAGCCACGGCGAGCATAGTCGGAACTAAGTATGTATCTGAGGGACCCTTATTGATCACACATTGGGGGATGAGCGGCCCCGCTATATTGAAGTTATCAAGTATTGCCGCTCGCCATTTGCATACAGTGGGTTATGAGTTTGAGGTGGCCATTAAGTGGTCAGGTGATCATAGTGAAGGAGCGTTGCAAGAACTCATCCTATCCGGAGGTCAGAAACTCATCAAGAATAATAACCCACTTGAATTACCTAATCGTTTGTGGATGTATTTTTTGGATCGAGCGGATATACACCCTGATCAAGTCTGCAATGAGCTATCCAAAAAGCAAAAGAACAAATTGGTCCACACCCTCTATTATGATACCTATCAAGTGAGGGGCAAGACGACTTTCAAAGAAGAGTTTGTTACCTGCGGTGGTGTGTCATGGGAGAGCATCGATGTGAAGACGTTGCAGAGCAAGACTGTTCCCGGTTTATACTTTGCTGGCGAGGTGCTCGATATTGATGGTGTGACAGGTGGGTTTAACTTTCAGGCGGCCTGGACTACGGGATGGGTAGCGGGGCGGCTGGGGTGAATGGTCTTTTTGTCATTTCGAATGAGGCACGATTGAGAAATATTCTGACATCGGAGGTAGGGGATTGATTTATAGTGCCGGGCCCAAAAAGGACCCTAACGCTTCAACAAAGTCTTCTTCACATGTGTATTGATGAAGTTCTCTTTATAGGAGTTGCCCAAGGTGATTTCACTGCCGGCTATGTCGACGTAGTCGAGACCGACAGATACGATGTGCTGGGTATTAATGATATAGGACTTGCTGATACGAGCGAATAATGTCTGAGGCAATTGCTTCATAATCGTGCTAAGATTCAGGGCCGTCATATATTTCTGACTCGTGGTGTGAATCATCACATAATCCTTCATGCCCTTGATATATAGGATATCATCGTAGCTCACCTTATGATACTTGCGGTCGGCCTTGATGTAGATTTCATCAGCGTGTAACTCTACTTCGGTCGGGTTTTTTTGTAGTGATTTAAGATTTTGTACTTTTTCAACAGCCTTGATGAATCTGGTTAATTTGATAGGCTTAACAAGGTAGTCCACTACGTCCAGTTCAAACGCTTCCAGAGCATGCTGTGGATAGGCTGTTGTGATCACTCGTGAGTTTGAATTAACATCAGGTTGCTATGAACTCGAACTGCAAGATTCTTATGGCGATGGCATCTGCTGTGATTACGGTGATGGATTTGCAGAGATACTTGATGCTAACGGAAGGCAGCTCGTCAGCCTCGATGGTAGATTTGGCAGATTTGACTATGTGGGATTCTGCGTAGACGGCAATGGCCTGCGTATCGTAAGACAAAATCGAGATGCAAAGCTTAAAAATCTGAAAAAGAAATAAAGCGGAACCACTTTCTGGTTATTGATTTTTTTGGAGGGGCGTTAATCTTTGGATTGGCGCCCCTTTATTCTTTGTTGCCAACTTTTAGCCTTTTGGTGGAGGCTTTCTTGATGTTCGTCAGGTTTGATAGATTGACATAGATTAAAGTATACATGGGCTTGATCATATCTGCCCTGGATCGCATCCATGATCCCCATCTGCAGTGCTGCACTACAGGCAAAATATCGGTCGTCATTGGCTCTGGCAGCGATGACTTGTTTATAGAGCTCGGCAGCCTCGGTATATCTATATAATCCCTGTAATACTCGGGCCTTACGATAGTAGTATTCCAGTTGATCGTCGTTAGAGAGCTCATCTGTCTCAACGTTATCAAGTAGGTTGAGAGCGGCAGGATAACGACCACCATCATAGTACAATCTGGCCTGCAACAAGTCTTTATTGGGTATCACTCCGGACAGTGCATCCTGTTGTGCTTGTTGGTCCTCACCGATGGCAGTATGCCCATCCTGAACTAATCTGTTCATCCAAGCCTTATAGGCAGATTCGTCATCATTCATGATGAGTTCATACCATGCCATCTTCTGATGAGCTTCTTTGATATAATGTCTACCGTTGAAATTATTGATAAAATGCATGAAATATTGAGCTGCCCGAGTATCACCCTGCTGTAGGAGTTCTGTACCTAGTAATAGCTGCAAGTAGTCAAATGAGAGGTTGCCTCCATAGGATAATGCAGTCTCGAGTATCACATCGGTCTGGTCAGTGGCTTGATCATAGTTTTTGGTAACGGAGTATCGCACAAACTCAAGCGTTGGACTGTGCACGGCTTTGATATCATCCCGATTGATGATATCATACGCTAGTTCTGGTTTCTTCTCAACGTGCATGCTGATCAGTGCTCTGATGGCGCTGATTTCGTGAGTGAAGATGTATTGATCTGATCGGGGAGCCTGATAAAGATCTTCGATCTCTTGTATCCCTTGAGCATAGTCGCCATCCATCGAGGTAAACAGCTGCACCAAGCTCCGCTTGATTCCTTTGAGAGAACCCATCAATGAATGGATCACGGATAAGCTTTTGTAGTTGAGCTTAAAGTCAGGATATATGGATTGGTTTTTCTTCAGGAGCTTGTTGGCCCTGTTTACGTCCCAGCCTGCTCTGAGATATTCGCCAAATTTGCTTCGCACCAGCGCATATTGCAAGGTGATCTCTGCTTGCGAAAGCCTCCAAAAAGGGGATTCGATTTCTTGCCGCTTGATTATATCCAGTCTATCATTCTTTCTCTTTTCAAATCGCTTGAATTCTTCTTCCTCTTCTCCCAGAAATACTGTGAAAAAATCAATGTAGTTTTCTACATGGTGCGTAGCAAGATTGTCAGGCGTGTTATTTTTTAGCTGATCTAAAATGTGTTGTGCGCTATCCATCTTTAGCTGCAAGATGTAGTTATAAGCTTGGTCTACATCTTGATTATAATCGAAGTAAGATTGTCCTGGAATACCAGATATGCTGATTAATAGAAATAGGAAAACTGCAGCTATATTCTTCACACAGGAAGCTTTAACATTCTTCGTTCTGTCATGCTATTGGCGATATTTTATTTCTATAAGCTCTGCAGAATTGAGGTCGTTAGCGATTATAATACTTTCGACCTTGCCATTACTGATATATCGCAGTCCAACTGTATTAGGTGGCCGCCATCCTTCATTGACTGCTTGTACCATGATGTAGTTGCGCTTGGTCGGAGAGATTTCAAGTTCGATGATTTTAGGCTCCTTCTCTAGTGATATGTTATTATGCACCCATTCGCCATTGACATTGATAGAAACCATATCACCATCCTTGATGAGGTGATCATAAAGCTGTATTTTGATGTGTTGTGAGTCTACGTAGATGACATGGCTATGAGCGATGTTGACTGGAATTTCTGCTGGGAGCAGCTCTGCTTGTTCTTTCTCCTTACCATCTGCATAAAAGGTGTCTATAGGTTTCTCTTGTACGGACTCAAGAGGCGCACTGCGCAATTGCTCCAAGGTTGTAATATCCTCTTTTGGATTCTCCAAAAGTTCTTTAGGTGTAGTCTCGGGATAGATGATCTTGAGATAGTGGGGCTCCTCCGTGAGGTGGAGTACGGGCCAGTTGTGTTTTTTTAAAAACTGATTAAACTCGCTGACATAGCCATTGCCATATCTATTCATCATGGTGAGAAGTACCACATTCTGATAGTAATATCCCTTGCCAAACAAGGCGTACGCCTCAGGTACAGAGGGGTTGTTGACATAGTTAGACAGTTCTGTTACTATGTTGTTGATATTGCCGACTAGACTTCTTAGGCTTTTGGCTTCGGCTGGTGAATCTAGATCATTGATAGAAGTATTTAGCCAAGTCTTTTCCTTCTCTATTTTGGACAAGCTGCGGATTACGGCACTTTGATTATCTTGACCGAGGTTGCGGATTATTTTTTTGATGTCAAAGTGAATTTCAGATATGGCGGTATATACGACCTTTTGGCTTTCATCAAGTGTGTTGTCATATCGTCGCTGTTCGAGCAGACGATCATAAGACTCGACTGACGCCCTGATGTTATCAAAGTAATCAACGACACCTTCGAGGCCATCATATAGCTCTTTTATAACACTGAGCTCGTTGATATTGGGACTGTTAGCGAGCTCCTCAGTTTTAAATCGATCTTCATTGAGTTTCTGTGAGATGTTATGAATATTTCGAACAATCGGAGGGCTTCCTGTGGTCTGAGGATATCCTCGGATCTCTCGATACAGTTCGTTGGGAGATTCGTCGTAGAACCATTGCTCTGGATCATCATAGACATTTCCAGGAAGGTCCTTGTTGCTGTAGTTATTCAGCTCATAACTCGGCAAGTCTACGTACTTGTTAATATTTTGATTGAAGCCTTCGTAGATACGGTGTAATACGAGTGCACCATGAATAGATTCATTGATGAAGTGGACCTCACGATTGATCTCCTCGATGCCATCCTGACCGCTACATAACTCTACGGCAAGTAAACTAAATATGATCAGAATGATTCGGCGCATAATTGAATAACGGAACCCTATGTTTTTACAATATATATTAGGCTGCATTCCTTTACTACCTACCTACCCACATGAACTAATAAAACAGAAATATCAGAAGGAGAGACACCACTAATCCGACTGGCTTGGCCAATGGTCCTAGGCTTGATTTCTACGAGCTTTTCACGAGCTTCTGCAGATAGCGAACTGATACCATCATAATCGAAATCGTCCTTGAGTATCAGGTTTTCAAGTCTATTCATTTTCTCAACCATTTCTTGTTCTTTCGTAAGATAGCCTTCGTACTTTATATTTACCTCTGCAGACTCTACAAAATCTTTGGGGATATCTGATAAGAACTGCTTCAGAGGCTCATGAACCTTGACTAAATCTGCTAAGTGTACCTTAGGTCTACTCAAGACAGATTTTAGCTTGACTGACTGTTTTAATGGTGCAGAGTTAATGTTGCCAAGCCAACCATTGGCTTGATCTTGAGTGATCGAGGTAGCACTCAGGTACTTCTCTATACTTTTTAGGGCTTCTTGCTTTTTAGCGACTTGTTCCATGCGCTGGTCAAGGCCATTCATGCCCAGTGATTGAGCGATCGGAGTAAGCCTGAGATCAGCATTGTCTTGCCGAATCAAGATGCGATACTCCGCTCGTGAGGTGAACATGCGATAGGGCTCCTTCGTGCCCTTGTTAACGAGGTCGTCTACTAAGACGCCTATATATGCATCAGATCGCTTCAGTATAAACGGGTCTTCTTCTACATTCTTGAGGTGTGCATTGATGCCCGCCATCAATCCTTGGCAAGCGGCTTCCTCATAACCTGTGGTGCCGTTAATCTGCCCGGCGAAAAACAAGTTGTCGACGGGCTTAGTCTCCAGAGAGGGTTTGAGTTGTGTAGGTGGAAAGAAGTCATACTCAATGGCATAACCAGGTCTAAACATCTTCATGCTTTCAAATCCTGGTACCTTCTTCAGTGCCTTATATTGCACATCTTCTGGAAGCGATGAGGAGAATCCATTTACATAAATCTCGCAGGTATTCCACCCTTCAGGCTCCACGAAGAGCTGGTGTCTGTCGCGATCAGAAAATCTATTGATCTTATCTTCTATTGACGGGCAGTATCTTGGCCCTAGCCCTCTGATCCTACCATTAAACATCGGAGAGCGATCAAAGCCTTCCTTGAGGGTTTCATGAACTTCGGCGGAAGTATAGGTGATGTGACAAGGGAGTTGTTGTGCGAGCTCGGGAGTATCAGTAAATGAGAACTTACAGATCTCCTCATCACCAGCTTGTGTTTCCATTTTGCTGTAGTCAAGTGTTCTGCCATCTATCCGTGGAGGAGTGCCTGTTTTCATCCGACCCGACTCAAATCCCAAGTCAACAAGTTGCTCAGTAATTCCCTTTGCTGCCCGCTCACCAGCACGACCACCGCCCAACTGTTTCTCGCCAATATGGATGAGACCATTTAGAAACGTGCCATTGGTCAGCACAACCGTTGAGGATGGTATCTCAAGACCAATGCTGGTATAGACACCTTTACATCTTCCATCCTTGACGATAAGGCCTGTGACCATCTCCTGCCAAAAATCTATATTTTCATTTGCCTCCAGAAGAGCGCGCCATTTGGCTGCGAACATCATTCTGTCACTCTGTGCCCGAGGGCTCCACATCGCCGGACCTTTGGACTTGTTAAGCATCCTAAATTGTATCATGGTATGATCAGTGACTATACCAGAGTATCCACCGAGTGCATCAATCTCTCTGACGATCTGTCCTTTAGCGACCCCGCCCATGGCAGGATTGCACGACATCTGTGCTATGGTCTGCATATTCATAGTGGCTAGCATAACCTTCGAGCCCATATTTGCTGCAGCGACAGCTGCTTCGCAACCAGCGTGCCCTGCACCGACTACTATGACATCATAATGTGGAAACATGGGCACAAAATTAAGTCATTAATCAGTATGATCAAGACTATCTCTCTATAGGTGACCTGTATACCATGTATTGTCGTCATAATAGGAAAGTCTTTTTTTGAATTACTACTTTTGTCACAGCAAATATTTATAGATATATACGTTGATAAACTGTGGCGAGTAAACTAACTCAGGAAGCACAGAAATAAATACTGAATGGCACAACGTCAAGTTCTTAAGACGGAGCAGAAGGCTCTCGAGATAAACCTCAATGATCTGATTTATGGCACCTTTGCAGAGATAGGTGCCGGCCAAGAGGTCGCTAGACATTTTTTCCAGGTAGGTGCTGCCGCTGGCACCATCGCCAAGACGATGTCTGCCTATGACAAGCAATACTCTGATGCCATATATGGGGAGGCCAAGCGATATGTCTGTGAAGCTCGTATCTATAAGATGCTCAACCACGAGTTTGATCTCATTCGTGAGCGGATTTATGAGAGCAGACCTGAGGCTAATTATTTCGTATTTGCAGATTCGGTTTCTGCAATCAACTATCAGCGCACCATTAAAGGCAATGGTTGGATGGGTCTGCGATTCATTCACAAGAAGGGTTCCGAGCCTAGTGATATCATCATGCACGTAAAGATGCTTGACAAAAACAACAGGCAACAGCAGGAGGCTATAGGAATATTAGGGGTTAATTTGATCTATGCCTGCTTCTATTATCGCCATGACTATGAGTTGTTTGTCAGCAGTCTTTTGGACGGATTGAAGAGTAGAATTTCAATTGATATGGTTCGAGTCACAGGTGAGGCATTTGAACATTTTGACAATCGACTGATCGCCTTAAGCCTGGTAAAAAATGATATTACAGAGGTGGCGATATTTGACAAGGATGGCATACCCGTTCATGCGTCAGAATTTCTCTATCGCAAAGAACTGATGGTGATCAGGGGGCACTTTAGGCCACCCACTAAGGTTACTAAAGAGGCTATAGAAAACTCGTTTGAGCAATTTAAAGAGGAATCGGAGCAGCCTGATAAGTGTATGCCGATTGCTGAGCTGACGATGGATAATCTTAATCGCTTTGGGCCAATTACAGATCAGGGCTATCTCGACCGGGTGAGATTGCTCAATGCACTGGGTCTGACAGTCATGATCTCAAATTGTACCAACCATCAAAAACTCATCAACTACTTCTCAGATTATAAGATTCAACGACTGGGTATCCTGATGGGTGTCCATGAACTCAAGGACATACTCATAGACAAATACAACAGTAACCAAGATGGTCGTCTGTTGGCAGCCTTTGGAGAGTTGTTTAGTAAGAACATCACTGTGTACGCTTATCCCGCTCTTGAAAAGGAGGGCGATCAGATGATATTCGTCGACAATCTGCCTGTGCCATCAGGTATCAAGTTCTTGTATCAGCACCTCATCGAAAACAAGCAAATCGTTCAGGTCGAGAAGTACAACAACGATCATATGCATATTATCCCGTATAAAGTTTTCGATCTAATCTCTACGGGCGACGATGAATCTTGGATAGATTGTATACCTCATGAATTGGTTGATTTAATCAAGGAGCATGGATCGTTTGGTTACGGCAAGAAAAATGTGGATTTTGAGTTTGCAAAATCAGCAGAAGAAGATGCGAAGTATTATTAGCCTTGGGCTATTAGTTTTAATGGCCTTGAGTTGTCAGAACAAGCCAAAAGACACACCTACTATGCCGCAAGAGCCAGAACCGATAGATGCCGACAAGATTGACTACATCATGGGTCAGTTTGAACCTGACCAGCACAAAGATTTTGTCTTAATCCCATCAGCATATGCCTCACGTGAAGGCATGTATCTAAGGAAGGAAGCATTTGAAGATTACCTTAAGATGCATCAACATGCAGCCTCTGAAGGAATCAACTTCACGATACGTTCTGCCACTCGCAATTTTGAATACCAGAGAGGTATCTGGGAAAACAAGTGGACAGGTCAGACCATATTATCTGATGGTACCGCTGCTAGCGATGTAGAAGATTTTATAGACAGAGCTAAGAAGATCTTGCTCTATAGCTCTATGCCAAGTACGTCGAGGCACCATTGGGGCACTGACATTGACTTAAATAGTTTTGACAATTCTTATTTCGAATCAGGTGCTGGACTAAAGGAATACAATTGGTTGTTAGAACACGCAAGTACATATGGATTTTGTCAACCATACACAGATAAATCTGGCGGTCGCACAGGCTATGAAGAAGAAAAATGGCATTGGACCTATATGCCCTTAAGTAAGGATCTCACAGATTATGCTGAGTCATACCTCCGTGATGAGATGATCACGGGATTTTTAGGATCAGAGGTGGCGCCAAAAATTGAAGTAGTCAAAAACTATGTGCTTGGCATTAACGGTCGCTGTAGCCATGAGTAATGAGACTAAAGATATCCGATGGAGGGAGGAGTATATCATCCGCTCGTCAGAGGTGGATACTGATCAGAGAGCTACGCCACTAGCGATCCTACATCTGATGCAAGAGGCATCGATGGGTAGCGCCAGTGACTTAGGCGCTTCGGTTGAGGAGTTACAACCGCAGAATCTGGCTTGGGTGCTGTTGCGTAAGGCATTCACCATCGTCGATCGACCTAAGCTCAGCCAACAAGTGAGCGTTGTAACCTACCCATCTCATTTTGATCGGTTCTTAGCATATAGAGACTATAAGATGTACGATATGGACGGTAGGCTGCTAGCATATGCCAGTAGTACTTGGACTTTGCTCAACTTTGTGGAGCGCAAGATGGCTCGGATACCCGAGTTCTTGCTGCCTCTGAAGGTTCATCCTGATGAACCAGCTTTAGACTTGCCGCCATCTCGCCTGGATAAAATTTCCGATATCACACACACAGAGCAAGTGAAAGTTAGGTCCTATGATTTAGATTGGAATGGACATGTCAACAATCTCAGCTATGTCCGATATGTACTAGAAAACGTACCTAAGACCTATCGTAATCGGCAGATCAAGCGTATCGATTTCCACATTAAGGCGGAGGCGTTTTTAGACGATATGATTAAAGTGGAGACTGGCTTAGTAGGAATCGAAGATGATCGCCTTGGTCATCGTCTGAGCTTTAATAAAGATGATAAATTGATTGCCTTGGTTGAGACACACTGGAGCAAATAAAAAGGTCATAGCTTATTAGCTATGACCTGCAAATAGTTTCATACTATACGGAACATCTCTCTGTTGTAGAGAGATCTTATACGCTACATGCCTCCATCGTGGTCGGCACGAACCAAGTTATTTTATTGTCCCTGGAGTTTATAGAGTTTTCCTACGTTAGGAACTAAGATCGCTTCTGTTCTCCTGTTTTGAGCTCTGCCATCTGCAGTTTCATTGTCGGCGACAGGCATATTCTCTCCACGTCCAGCTGCAATCAATTGATCTGGATTAACTCCCATATCCATAAGCGCTCTAATCACTTCCGTTGCTCTGGCAACACTAAGATCCCAATTGTCCTTATATGCCTTGCCATCAAGGATTTGCTTGTCATCAGTGTGGCCTTCTATGATTAGTGCAACTGTAGGATTGCCTTTGAGCATGTTAGCTAACATTTCAAGAGTCTCAGTATCCTCCTTGTTAACACGAGTAGAACCTGATTTAAAGTCTACCTCATTTGCGACATCGAGGTATAAGAAATTTTCTACCTCCTTGATGCGAGCATTGCTGCCGGATACGGCAGCATCTACTTCTGCAAACGCTGAGTTGATTTCAGCTTTTAGTGCATTGAGTTGTGCTTGTTTGTCATCGACATTTGCTTGAACACGAGCGATTTTCGAGTCCATTTCTTTTTTAGTGGCGATCAAATCAGCATCTAAAGAGGACTTCTGTGATGATAAATTCGAGTTCGCTTCTTTGAGGGATGAAATTTCTGAGTCTTGGCTAGCTTTTGTAGCATCAAAGTCGGATTGGAGTTTTTCGAGCTTCATGCCGAGCTCATCTTTCTCACCTTGGAGGGCCTCAAAAGATTTTTTGCTGACACAGGATGTCGAAATAAGTACCACACTAAGCACTAGGGTGAATAGGATTTTATACGATTTCATTTGATAATTTGATTAGTGAATAACAAAAGTTGTTTACGAATATATTTAAAGTTGATGAACTAAAAACGTTATAAAATGCAGAGGAATAACAGCCATATGACCGTCTTAAGAGATGTAGTTTCCGTGACTCCACAATCTAGTATGCGTATGCACCGTTTTTGCATTTGAATAAGGTTGCTAAAGATGCTACCTTTGCGCATCTTTTGAAAACGGGCAATAGCTAACATATCATATTATGGCTTTAATAGGACAGATTAGAAACAACATGTGGTTGGTGTTTATCATAATAGCACTGGCGACATTGTCATTTATATTAATGGACGCAATGGGTCCAGGTGGCGGAGGCCCATCAGTTAATAGCTCTATAGGCAAGATTGCAGGCCAGGAGGTCTCTAATCGAGAGTTTGAATCGGCGTATAGTACACTATTTGCTAATGCACAAGATCCAAATGCAAGTCGAGCGGCGCTTTGGAATTACTTTATAGAGCAAAAAATCGTGAACAATGAGTCTGACAAGATAGGCTTGAATGTAGGATATGACGAATTAATGGATCTCCAGTTTGGAACTAACATTAGTCCGATCATCTATCAGAACTTCAGAGATCCGCAGACGGGACAATTGATGACCACTCAACTGCAACAGATTAGGAGCCAATTAGAAGCTGGAGAGGCGCTCAGTCCGCAGTTTGCACAATTCTGGGGGGAGCAAGAGAAACAAATCATCAAGACTCAATTGCAAAATAAAATGACTGGGCTCGCACAAAAGGCTATTTATACGCCTAATTGGATGGCAGAAGCGATGTTTTCAGAAGAAAACGCAACAGCTAATGCTGCTGTAGTCAAGATTCCATTTGATGCGATTACATCGGATGTACAAGTCAGTGACTCAGATATCAATTCTTATGTAGCGAATAGAAAAAGTGATTTCGAGCGTACCGAAGAGCAACGAGTATTGTCGTATGTAAAAATGGATGTACTGCCTACAGGTGCTGACACACTCGTATGCAGAAATGACATGAATGTAGTAATGAGGGATTTCGCAACCACTGATTCTGATTCACTTTTTGCGCAAGCCAATAATGGAATATATTCGAACTATTATGCTAAGGCAGAGGAGCTTGATGAGTTCTATGCAGACAAGCTTGGCTCATACCAAGTGGGACAAGTCTATGGCCCATATATATTAGGTAGAAGCTTCCAATCAGTAAAATTGTTGGACAAGCAGACTCTTCCTGATTCTGTTCGCGCTAGCCATATCTTAAAAAGAGTAACTCCTGGTAATGCCACACAATCTGATGAGGCAGAATCAATTATAGATAGCTTAATGACTGTTGCTAAGTTGGGCAGAGTGTCTTTTGACACGCTCGCTGTGAAGTTTAGTGAAGACCTTGGGTCTGGCAGAGAGGGTGGAGACCTTGGATATTTTGCTCAAGGTGCTATGGTTGGGCCTTTTAATAGAGTCGCATTTATTGATGGCAAAGCTGGAAATTATTATAAGGTTAAGAGTCAGTTTGGCTGGCACCTCATCTATATCGCTGATCAGAAATTTGACACGAGAGAGTCTAAGTATAAACTGGCTTATGTAAATGTGCCGATTGTGCCAAGTAAGGAAACGCAGGATGCATTGTATAATAATATGGTAGATCTGGTAAGTGCGCATCCATACCTAGATGACCTGACTCAAGCAGTAGCCAACATCGGCAATCTTGAGATACAAACCTCCAATGATCTTGGAGCTAATGATTATCTAATCAATGGTATGGCGCCAGGTAATGAGTCGCGACAGATTGCCAAATGGGCTTTTACAGCAAGTACAAATGATGTATCACCTCAGGTATATCAATTTCAAGATCCATTGTTATACTATAACAATGCGTATGTGGTTGCAGGACTCAGCGCCATCAAAAAGCCTGGTATGCCGTCAGCGGCAGAAGTACGCAATCAAGTTGAGATCGCTGTGCTTAACGAACTCAAAGGAAAATCAATATTGGGCTCATTGTCAGATAACTTAGGATCTGTAGCTTCTCAATATGGATCTAAAGTCGATACACTTAGAAATATAAATCTGCTCAACACATTTGTGCCGGCAATAGGAAATGAGCCAGAAGTCGTTGGTGCTGCTTTTGGTGCTGGTGGAGTGCAAAAAATACTTGGCAATAGTGGAGTGTTCGTAGTACAACCATTAGGTAAGCAAGAAGCAGGCGATGTATCTAATGTTTCTTTTATAAAAAGTACTGTTGCTCAAGGAGTGAAAGGCAGGGCCGCCTCAGAACTACTGGAAGCGTTAAAAGACAAAGTGAAAATCACTGACAATAGAAGTACATTCTACTAGTCTTAAAAATATATACACGAACAAAGAAACGATCGGCATCCTGTCGGTCGTTTTTTGTTTATGAAAGCATTCATCCTATCTATAGCCATTGCAGGAGTTGTCCTCTTGTCCTGCAAGCCAGATAATCGTATCGTACAAGAGTATCCTGATGCAGGCATGAAGGAGATCTATAGCATCGACAAAGATTCCCTTATCCACGGTGAGAAATTAGTCTATCTCGAGAATGGAGAATTTCTCTATTCTAAAAGCAATTATGACCGAGGTCAGCTGAGTGGAGAACGGTATATCTATTTTCCCGATGGTAAAGTTGACGTGTATGAGCAGTATCGAGATGATGTGCTCCATGACACGCTGAAAACATACTACCCCAGTGGAGCGCTTCAGTTGATCATGATTTATGATAACGGAGTACTAAACGGCGTTGTCACTAAGTACAGAGAGACAGGCGAACTGATGGAGCGAGTGACATTTGAAGGCAACGAGGAGAATGGACCGTTTGAAGAATATCATCAAAATGGTCAAATCCAGTGGAAAGGCACCTATCTAAAGGGAGAAAACGAATATGGACTTCTTGAAGAGTTTGATGAGATAGGCGAGCCTATCAAAAGGATGATGTGTGACGAAATGGCAATCTGTAAGACTATTTGGACCAAAGAAAATGGAGATATTACACTGTAATGCGAATACTCTGGTCGATATGTGTTTTATGTCTATCTGTTGAACTGCTTTATGGGCAGTTGGGAGGAGTAGGCACATTTGAATTTTTAAACCTCTCTCCTAGTGCAAGGGTGACATCCTTAGGAGGTTATAGCTCGACCCTAAGAGATAACGATGTTAATGTAGGTTTGCTCAATCCAGCGGCATTAAACGATAAGACTACAGGTCAGCTTGCCATTAATCACAATTTTCATATCGCAGATATCAATCACGGATATTTCGCTTATGGATTTGGGTTAGACTCTTTGGGTCTTAATCTAGCGATTGGAGGGCAGTATGTAAACTATGGCGAGTTTATTCGCGCCGATGCGCAGGATAACGCCCTTGGGACTTTTAATGCGGCGGAGTATGCGCTGAGCATCAGCGCAGCTAAGTTGATCCACGATCGATTGTCTGTTGGAGCAACATTTAAGGTGATCAGAAGTGATCTTGACATCTTTAACTCTTTTGGCCTAGCGCTCGATCTAGGGCTACAATATCTTAAGCCAGACAAAGGAGTGGTTTGGTCGGTATTAATTAGGAATGTGGGATTGCAGTTGAGTCAGTTTAGTCAAAATAATGAATCATTGCCTACTGATATTCAGATTGGGTATGCTAAGAAGTTGACGCATCTCCCTTTTAGATTTTTAGTTACAGCGAGGGACTTGCAGCGATGGGATATCCGCGAATCGACTCGAGTAGAGGATGATCCTATATTTATCAATCAGATGGCAGCAGCAGAATCTAGCCTTCAAGTATTTACCAGTAATTTGTTTCGGCACTTAATCTTTGGGGGTGAGTTTATCATTGGTCAGAAAGAAGCTCTAAGACTCAGATTTGGATATAACCACCAGCGCAATCAGGAGCTGCGCAGCAACGTATTTAGGAGTTTTGGAGGCTTTAGCTTTGGTGTTGGGTTTAAGTTAAAGCAGTTCAGATTTGATTATGGCTTTGGTAATTATAGCTTAGGGGGCGGGGTAAATCACTTGAGCTTTCTTATTGATTTAGGGCATAAAAAGCGCTTGTTTTAGACGTCACGGTGATAAAACAGACGAAACTACAGTTGAATTAAAGATTAATTAAGAACCTTTACCATTAACTTTATCGTTTAAGTTTTACAATATTTAGAAGATGAAAAGACTGACAATCCTTTTAGTTGCGACTTTGATGAGCCTTTCAGTAATCGGCCAATCAGCTGAGGCTAGTGATCAGCCTAACAGTAATCTGTGGAAGACTCTTTCTAAGATTACCTATAAAAAAGAGTACGACGAGTTTTTAGGTTTCAAGATTGATAAGCCTGTTTTCGCTCAGTCCGTACAGGATCTTGAAGATCAAGAAGTAGAAGTAAAGGGATATATCATACCCGTTGAGGGTTATAAGAGTCATACTGAGTTTATTTTTTCTGCCTACCCATATAACTTGTGTTTCTTCTGTGGTGGCGCTGGTCCTGAGACAGTGATGGAAGTGGAAAGCACAGTCCCAGTAGAATATACTGCAGAACAAGTTACCCTAAAAGGCACTCTGAAGCTTAATCCTGATGATATTAACAGGCTTATGTATCTCTTAATCGATGCGCGACCTGTTGAAGAGCAGTAGTCAGAGCTCGTAGTGCTCAGATATTTTTGTAGATACCTACTATTAAGTCTGATAGGTATTTGTCTCCTTGTTAAAATTTGTGAACTTTATAAGAGTGCTCTGTTTTTGAGCAGCCTAAAAATTATTACACATACAATCTAAATCATGAGTATTGTTGAGCTGAAGGTGCCTGTAATTGGAGAATCCATTACTGAAGTAACGTTATCATCTTGGTTAAAAGAGAATGGTGCATATGTTAAGTTAGACGAGCCAATCTGTGAGTTTGAGTCTGATAAGGCTACATTAGAATTTCCTGCGGAAGCGGAAGGAACGTTGATTTACGTTGCTGGAGAGGGAGATGATTTAGAAATCGGTGCGATAGTCGCGAAAATTGATACTGCAGGAAAAGCTGGCGCGACAAGTAGTCCAACTAAAAAAGAACCTGCAGCGGCACCTGCTGCTAAAAAGCCAGCGGCCAGTGCACCAGCCGCTAGTGCACCGGCTGTCAAAAGTACGGGTGAAGTAAAAGAAATGATAGTTCCAGTGATCGGAGAGTCGATCACAGAGGTAACCTTATCGTCATGGTTAGTACAGGACGGGGATTACGTCAATATAGATGATCCGATCTGTGAGTTTGAATCTGACAAGGCAACCTTAGAGTTTCCAGCGGAGGCGTCAGGTATATTACGGCATGTTGCTGGAGAAGGGGATGACCTTGAGATTGGCGTTCTTGTGGCCAAGATAGAAGTCGCAGAGAAAGGTGCTGCTCCAGCACCGGCATCAAAGACCGAAGAAAAGCCTGTAGAAGTTGCCGCAGCACCGCCTACAACCGCCAGCTATGCTGCAGGACATCCATCGCCATCTGCCGCAAAGATACTGGCAGAAAAAGGCATGGCACCAAGTGAAGTACAGGGCACTGGTGTAGGTGGAAGAATCACCAAACAGGATGCTGCAGGCGCAACGCCTGCGCCGAAACCAACAAGTGGTGACAGTATGGGTCCAGTAGCGCCAGTACCTAACGCAGCATCATTTGGTAGGACAACAAGAAGAGAAAAGATGTCTCGTATGAGACGCACGATAGCGTCCAGACTTGTAGACGCCAAGAATAATTCTGCCATGTTAACCACATTTAATGAGGTTGACATGACTAACATTTTTGCGCTGCGTAAACAGTATCAAGAAAAATTCGTGGAGAAGCATGGCATCAAGCTCGGATTCATGTCGCTGTTTGCCAAGGCATGTGCCCAAGTGTTGATGGAGATGCCACAAGTTAATGCCATGATAGATGGAGACCATCTAATCTATCACGATTATGCGGATATATCCATCGCAATATCAACACCCACAGGATTAGTTGTCCCACCAGTTCACAACTGTGAGTCATTGGCTTTTCACGATATAGAGTACAAGATTAAAGAGCTTGCCACCAAGGCGCGAGATGGAAAATTGACCCTTGACGAGATGAAGGGAGGAACCTTCTCAATCACCAATGGTGGAATCTTCGGTTCGATGATGAGCACCCCTATACTTAACAAACCACAATCGGCAATTCTGGGGATGCATACCATCAAGCAACGTCCTATAGCCGTAGATGGCAATGTGGAGATCAGGCCTATGATGTACCTAGCATTATCTTATGACCACAGAGTTATTGACGGTAGCTCGTCAGTTACCTTCTTGGTCAAAGTGATAGAGCTACTTGAGGATCCTGTCAGATTAATGATGAATATATAATAGGAATGACATTACAAGAGTTTTTTGACGCCTGTACCAGTAATCCTGAGATTATAGGATTCTATTTCGTAGCACTTCCTCTAACGGCATTTCTTGCAAGTGTATTTGGTAAGGGAGAAGGACATCTCTCACCGTGGAAGTATCTGTATACGATACTGGTGTATGGTGCCACTATCCCAGGGATATTTGCTATAGTGCTCAACGTGTACCTATTCCTATTTGAGCGTCAACCTATTATGCAGAGTAATCTCTACACACAAGTTTTGCCTGTCATGGTGATGGTGTTAACCCTTTGGTTAGTTAAGAAAAATGTACCATTTGAGTACATACCAGGGTTCAATAAGATTTCTGGGTTAATCACGGTTATGATGGCAATTATGACAGTGATGTGGCTCTTGGATCGTACGCACATATTTGCAGTGACATTTTTACCATTCCAATATGTGATCCTGATGTTAGTGGGATTGTTGATTGTCGCCAGATTGGGACTTAAGAAATTGATGTAGACATCGTCTCGTAATTATTCCTTAGTATAGCGTATCCAAATTTGTGTTATGATACGTTTGCTGCTTTTCATTTCTATCAGCTTTAGTGTTGTATGCGCTTCAGCCCAGTCGGTTCCTGAGGCACCGCTCATAAAAGAAGGAGAGGGTCCGTTCTCTCAATTGATCATACGGGGAGCGATTCTAATAAATAGTACAGGAGCACCACCTATAGGTCCCGTTGATATCGTGATAGAAGATAATCTCATAAAGAATATTCAAGTCGTTGGATTTCCAGGAGTTGAGATAGATTCAAGTCGCAGACCTGCCTTAGAAGCGGGAGGTCATGAGATCGATGCTCACGGCGCTTATGTGATGCCAGGATTTGTAGATATGCATGGACATATCGGTGGACGATGGCAGGGTGCTGGCGGTGAATACGTCTTCAAGCTATGGATGGCACATGGCATAACTACGATACGTGACCCCTCATGTGGCAATGGTCTGGACTGGGTGCTCAAACATAAGAGATTGAGTGAATCAGGGGATATTACTGCCCCAAGGATAGAGGCTTATACGGTATTTGGTCAGGGCTCCACGGAGCCTATTAGCACGCCAGAGATGGCTCGCAATTGGGTTCGCCAAAATGCTGCTAATGGTGCCGATGGGATCAAATTTTTTGGCTTGGCGCCTGACTTGTTTGCCGCTGCGCTCGATGAGAACAAACAGCAAGGACTGCGCTCAGCGTGTCACCATGCACAACTCGAAGTGGGACGGTGGAATGTCTTACATTCAGCAAAGGCAGGTTTGACGAGTATGGAGCATTGGTACGGACTGCCGGAGGCGCTCTTTGATGATCGCACGATACAGGATTATCCACTTGATTATAACTATCAGAATGAGCAGCACCGCTTTGGTGAGGCAGGCAGACTGTGGAAACAAGCTGCCGAGCCATTTTCAGATCATTGGAATGACGTGATGGCGCAATTAATCGAATTGGATTTCACCATTGACCCAACCTTTAATATTTACGAGGCCAGCCGAGATTTACATAGAGCACGCCGTGCAGAGTGGCATGAGACCTATACGATACCGAGTCTGTGGCACTTCTATCAACCAAGCAAGATATCTCACGGGTCTTACTGGCATTACTGGGGTACAGAGCAAGAGGTAAACTGGAGGCAGAATTATCACCTTTGGATGACCTTTATCAATGAGTATAAGAATCGAGGGGGTCGAGTGACTGCTGGTTCAGACTCAGGATTCATCTTCCAACTCTATGGGTTTGCCTATATCAGAGAGTTGGAATTGTTGCGAGAGGCTGGCTTTCATCCGCTTGAAGTGATTAGGGCGGCCACTTTAAATGGGGCAGAAGCACTGGGCCTTGACGATGAGATTGGCAGTATTGAGGTTGGCAAAAAAGCAGATATCATCATCATTGATGAAAACCCACTACAGAATCTAAAAGTACTCTATGGCACAGGCGCAATCAAACTAACTGAAGACAATGAAGTGGTTAGAGTAGGTGGTGTCAAGTATACAATCAAAGACGGAATAGTCTATGACGCTAAGCAACTGCTCGCCGATGTAAAGGCGATGGTGGATGCAGAAAAAGAAGAGACAGGTTGGGAGCTAAAGCAACCTGGGATGAGATAATGGGCAACCTCCGACGTCAGCATATTCCTCAATCGTGCCTCAATCGAAATGACACAAAGGACCCCTTTTCATTTCGACACCGACGATAGGAGAAATCTTCAGACTTGATTGCAGTGTACCCGTGGCTCAGCACAA
>CAZJTO010000014.1:3784-20891 GCA_964548935.1 uncultured Saprospiraceae bacterium | reverse complement strand
TGGATAAAGCCAGTGTATGGTTTGACAAGCGTCCCTATACCATCCTATCCATCTATAAGCTTTTCTATGGGATGACAACCATCATCATATTGATGGCAGGCCTGCGGGATATGAGTTATCTGAGGTTTGGATTTCATCTGGCGATAGCCATCGGCCTTTGGGTGGCCATCCTCGGCGGGTTTGGCTATTACTGTGCAGAAGCATTGATTGAAAACATTAAGTCGCTGTCCGATTACAAGTGGCATATCATAGGATCACTTGGGGTCATCGGATTGCTGGTTTGGTATTTCAAGCATAGACCGCAGAACAAGATCTGTCTCGAGCCAATCGAGTAACACAAGCTTTGTTTGTCGATGTATCGAATGATTTAGATAGGACCACTGGAATCGCATCTGGTGCTCCCACACTACCCTATGGATCTGGCACGTAACTGATTCGATTGATAAATAGTTGATAAGCTTTGCGACTTAGCGCCTTTGCGTGAATTAGATTCTTAGCAATGTAGAGTCAACGTTGCGCTACTCGTGATTTTCCACCAAATAAATTGGGCCTCTGGGACTGCATCTGTTGCTCCCTTACTACCCTATGAAACCGGCACCTAGTTGATTCGATTAATAACCAATTTATAAGCCTTTGCGTGACATAATTCTTAGCAGACTATACTCAACGTTGGGACGCTCGTTGCCCCTAAGTAGACAGACCGGTCTGTTTTATAAAATAAAGCATATATTTGCACCGTGGGAAAAACACAGTTACGAGATCGGATCATTCAGACAGCTGCAGAGTTGTTCTATCAGAATGGCTATAACTCAACTGGCATCAATGAGATCATCGCTAAGTCTGGCATAGCCAAAGCGACGCTGTACAGTCACTTTAAATCGAAAGAAGATCTCTGTCTATCGTACTTACAGCACATGAACGTCAAGTTCTTAGATAGCATCAAAGAGTTCTGCTTTTCCAAGCCGGCGTCGACGCAGCGTGTGCTTTCGATCTTTGATTACTTAGAAGAGTTTTTTGACGATCGTCAATTTAATGGTTGCTGGTGTATTAAGACTGTGGCGGAAATCCCCAAAGACAACACAAAAATCAGAGCTGAAATACAAAATCAAAAAGGTCAATTCATCGAACTACTGAAGGAGTTGACCCAAGTGAATTATAAAGGGAAGGCCACAGCGTATAAAGACTCTAAGGTCAAGCAAATCTATCTGCTGTACGAAAGTGCTGTTGGAGAGAGCCATTTGCATCAGAAGAATTGGCCCATACAAGAGGCTAAGACAATCTGTGCCCAAATCATTTAAAAATTTTTTATTCATTAATAAACAGACTTGTCTGTTCAAATTACTAAACATTTTAATATGACGGAATTTAAAAACAAAGTTGCTATCGTAGTCGGTGGTACAAGTGGGATCGGAAAAGCAACATCTGAGCAATTGCTTAATAGTGGAGCAACTGTACACATCGTAGGTAGAAGTCCTGAGAAAATCTCAGATGCGCCTAACTTGATCAAGCATAAAGTAGACATCACAAACAAAGAAAATGTCAACCAATTGATCGCCAACATCAACAGTCTCTCAAATGTGGATTACTTGGTGAATGCATCAGGAATCTTTGGCCCTAAGCCTTTCTTAGATCATACAGTGGCTGACTATGATTCATATATGGATCTAAATAGAGGATTCTTCTTTTTGACCCAAGCGACGGCTCAGGCGATGAAAAAAAGCGGTGGAGGATCTATCGTAAATGTAGGTTCTATGTGGGCTAAGCAAGCCGTTAAAGCAACACCATCGACAGCATACTCTATGCAGAAGGCTGGATTGCACTCACTGACGCAACATCTCGCAATGGAATTAGCAGATCACAATATCAGAGTGAATGCTGTCTCTCCTGCTGTCGTCAATACACCTGTATACCACGGTGTATTTGGCGGAAAAGCGGAAGCACAGGAGGCCCTAAAAGGATTCAATGCGTTTCACCCGATTGGCAGAAATGGTACAGCGGATGATGTCGCTAATAGTATCTTATTCTTACTATCAGACAAGTCTTCTTGGGTGACCGGTGCTATATGGGATACCGATGGAGGTGTCCGTGCAGGAAGAAATTAATAAGCACAGTATATCATATGGCGGGAGGCTATTCTTAGGGATGGTCTCCCGTTTTTATTTATATGTACTGCCATATCACAAGCAATCGCTAATCCTATAGCGCATGGATGTGTATTAGACTATTTTTGCCACATTTAATGAATAAGTCCTGTAACTGCAGGAAGCAACGACAATGTGCCAGTAGAGAGAAAGGAAACAAGAGATATCTGTTATCAATGCATGAGGCCCACGAGCACGTGTATATGTACAGACTTAAGCCCTCTGCACACTCAGACTCGATTCATAATCCTGATGCACCCCAAGGAGTACAGAAAAGAAAGAATCGGCACAGGACGCATCACTCAACTACAGCTCGACAATTCAGAAATTATAGTGGGTGTCGATTTTACCCACAATGATCGGATCAACGAGATCTTGGCAGATGAACAGAATCATTCCTTCCTACTATATCCGGGTATCGACAGTTTTAATTTATCCGTCAGAGCAAGTACTGAAACCAAATCATTTTGGGGTAAGACGCCATACTTGTTCATTCTGGATGGTACATGGCCATGTGCACGCAAAATGCTCAAGCAAAGCAAGAACTTGCAACAGCTTAGCAGGGTAAGTTTTGATAATGAGATCACCTCTAAGTTTATCATCAAGCAGCAGCCCGCAGCACTGTGTCTGAGCACCATTGAGTCCGTCTACACCGTCTTAAATTTGCTCAAAGAAGCACAAATAGAACACTGCGATACAGAACAGTTCCTGCTTCCTTTTGAGAAGTTGATCGCGTATCAACTCGAATACAAACTAAATCCAGCAAGTGTACACTATCGTGCCACTGCCAGCAAAGAGATCATCCCTAAGAATCTGTACAAGAAGAATGCAGGCAAAAACATCCTACTTGAATAAGAATCAACTGGGATAAATACTGATGAGGTGTAGCATATTTTGCTGCTTTTGATAGATTTGGGTTTACATTATGCCATTTAGTTATCGATCAGGAGTAGTTGCGACCATCCTCGCCGCCATCATATGGAGCACTGGAGGCTTGTTTATCAAGCTACTACCTCAGTCGGCCTATGCGATCTTATTTTACCGCAGCATCTATGCGGCGATTCTGTTTTTGGTAGTATTCCGAACAAAGGTCTTTCAGATTAACAGACTGACGCTGGTGGCCAGCTTTTTTTATACGGTACTCTTGATCTCCTTTGTGCTTGCCACCAAGCTCACTACCGCTGCCAATGCGATCTTCTTGCAGTACATCGCACCCGCCATGGTGTTATTACTGGAGCCCCTGTTTTTTAAAATAAAGCTCCTCCGGATTAATGTGATGACGGTGGTGATCTCGATCATTGGGATGTGTTTGTTTTTTGTAGATGAGTTTACGGGTGAGTTTAACTGGGGGATTGTGTCTGCGACGATTTCAGGATTTGCATTGGCGGGATTAATCATCAGCCAACGACTCAATTACAAGGATTCTCCCGAGTCCTCGATATTCTTGGGCAATATCTGGGTGGTGTTGATCATGCTGCTAGTTGCCCAACCCGACTTGTCGGCGACGGGAGTAGAGCATAGCATGTTGCTCTTTTTAGGGTTCATACAGATCGGTGTAGGATATATGCTCTTCACCTATGGGCAGAAGATCTTGAGTGCCCTGGAGAGTTCTCTCATCGCCCTGCTGGAGCCCATACTCAATCCGATCTGGGTCGTCATCGGTTATGGCGAGCACCCCTCAACTTATGCGATCATCGGCGGTGCGATAATCCTATCGGCTATTGTATATCGTATGGTTGCTATGGATCGGGAGGGAGAGATGAGTAGCCGATGATGAGACCCATTCCATCAAAGGACCATACAATTTCCCCACTTAAATTAATTTTTTAGTATCGGTCTCACCTGCAAAACAATTACATTCAACCCTCGATCCTAACCGACAGAGCGTAGACAATGGACAACCAATTTCAAGCCTTCTATGGTTACTGGCAGCTTGCTGTATGCTTGTTTGCCTTTCTCGGGCTTCTCTCGATTTGGTATCACTTAGGCCGCAGACAGCAAGACACCGGTCAGGTATGGTTGGCGCTATCGATATTATGTTGGAGTATTTCTGGCGGCGTGGAGGTCTTGTTTGCACAAGAGTACTTATCGAGTCGTATTACTTTAGATGGAGTTAAGAGCGTCCTATCCTTGTTCAACAGTTTTTTCATCTTGCTGGCGCTACCCTATTTCCGGCATCTCCCAAAGCCACTCGAAGCTCCTATCAACTCTAAATATTGGTTGGCACTGATCGGTTTGCCTCTCATATTCTCCCTACTTCCTACGCTCAGCAAGTTGTTTCTAAATCAGGAGGCGGCATTCATCAGTGAATTTGATGTGTACTATTCTATCCTTACACTGGCGATATTAGGGTGGGTGATGTGGGGCTCATTTAGAAAGCGTAATCTCAGTCTCCTCGCCTACCTAAGTACAATCTGCATCGGCATTACCTTTATAGCGCAGCTCTACAAGCTATCTAGTAGTCAACTGAGTGAGTTGCTATTTTCGGCCATATTCAAGACGAATCTGATTATGATCTTCTTTGCCCTCGCTTTGAGTTGGGTCAAGGATTTATCAGAACGAATCAATGTGCTACCCCAGCAAGTGTTTATGCGACTCACCAAGGATAAACTATCCTCAGGTAAATTTTCCTATTCGTTGATGCTTCAAGGTTTATATGCAGAGGACAGTGCAATACCGATGAGCCTGTCACAATACAACCTCCTTCTGAAGTTTGCCCAAAGACGGAAGGCTCCCGAGGGTGGTTGGCTTGAGATCAAACCCAAACATCTACCCAATACTTCGCAACAGTTTGACATAAAGGACTACAACGAGATCAAGCGCATGTTGCATGCAATTCTCGATGGTCATTTTGGTAAATCTGCTTGGACCAAAGACCAGCATGAGATTCCTCTAAAGGAGTTTTTATTAGAACGATCCGATGAAAAGGAACGTCGGATCAGACTCAGCCTGCCACCAGAAAATATCAACATCCTTGGGTAAAACCCCTAACACCCATGTTTGTCAGTAGCGATCTTACTGACAGATAGAACTTATTTCTGACATTTACCGCAGCCTCCTTAAGTCTGATGCAGCTTTGGGCCTACCAAATAAATTTAAGTTGCTATGTCAGTTCAACAGTACATCAGAAGAGTCTTCATCGGGGTGATCGCCCTATTCATTCCTGTATCAGACTTACTCAGTCAATCGGCGGGGCTGGGCCTTGATGAACGCATAAATGAAGCCTTCATGCCCTTTGCCATAGCGTGGGAGGATCTGATCCTAGCAACTATCTCTATAGGTTCTATGGAGATCCCCATCGTCCTGATCCTATTGATAGGTGGAGCGACATATTTCACGATCTATTTCGGATTTATCAATATCCGTAAAATAGGTATGGCGATACGTGTCGTGCGAGGCAAATACGATGGCCTGGAGCACGTCCCTACACATGAGTCAGTATCTGATGCCGTCATAGACGAGTCGCCCTCTGGCGAGGTCAATCACTTCCAGGCACTGGCGACCGCCATATCCGGTACCGTAGGATTGGGCAATATCTCCATGGTGGCCGTCGCCATATCGGTGGGAGGGCCTGGAGCAACATTCTGGATGATCATCGCAGGGCTCGTCGGCATGACCTCAAAATTTGTCGAGTGTACACTCGCCGTTAGATATCGAGAGATTGAGCGAGGTCATGTCTACGGAGGACCGATGTACTATCTAAAAAATGGGCTATCTGGATACTTCAAGGGCCGCATCGGACAAGTGCTCAGTGTCCTATATGCTTTTCTATGTATAGGCGCATCTCTGGGTGGCGGCAATGCCTTTCAGTCCAATCAAGCGACTGCCCAACTGGTGTCACGGTTTGATATACAAGGACCCATGGCGGGGACATTGATTGGTACGATAATCGCCATCATAGTAGGTATCGTAATTATCGGTGGCATCTCTCGGATTGCCAAGGTTACGGAGAAGGTAGTTCCATTCATGGCGGCCCTCTATGTCATCAGCGCACTCATCGTCTTGACGATCAACTATGACATAGTCGACGACGCCATAGCACTCATCATAAGCGAAGCATTTACGCCACGAGCAGGTATCACGGGAGGGATCAGCGCAGTTATCATCCAGGGATTCAGGAGGGCAGCATTTTCTAATGAGGCAGGAGCTGGATCTGCCGCCATCGCCCATGCCGCTGTGCGAACGAATCACCCTGCTTCCGAAGGGTTAGTGGCCCTGCTAGAACCATTCATCGATACCGTAGTAATCTGCACCATAACAGCATTAGTCATCGTCAGCTTTAATGTACAAGGCGTGTTCGTCTATGGTGACGTAGTCAATGACCAAGTCTTGATCAACGCCACCGGTATGCGAGTGGGTGGTGTCAATCTCACTTCGATGGCATTTGACGCTACCATCCCGGGGTTTTCGTACCTCCTATCTATAGCAGTAACCCTGTTTGCATTTTCGACGATCATCTCATGGTCCTACTACGGTATGCAGAGTTGGGCATTTCTATTTGGGAGATCACGGTTAGCAGAGTATAGCTATAAGTTGCTATTCCTATGCTTCACAATCTTAGGTGCCGCCATATCTCTTGAAGCGGTCATAAAGTTTTCTGACGCTATGATTTTGGCTTTAGTGTTTCCCAATATGATCGGCTTGCTCTTATTGCATAAAGAGGTCAAGCAAGAACTCGTCAAGTATCAGAGATTCATTAAAGATTTACTATGACCATTGATCTCAATATTTGGGATGCAGGTTGTGCTGTACAGTGTAATGATCTATACCTTTACATCATGACGATCAGCAAAGCCACTATAGCGCAACTCGACATTCTAACCCCACTATTCGATGGGTATATGGTGTTCTACAAGCAGCAATCTAATCATGACAAGCATCGTGCATTTTTACACGAAAGATTGCTCAATCAAGAGGCGCATATCTTCATCGCCACGGATGCGCAAGGAGCTGGCATTGGTTTCACCCTGCTCTACCCATCTTTTTCGTCAGTGAGTCAGGCACGGATCTATGTGCTCAACGACCTATTTGTGCATCCTGATTATCGCAGGCAGGGAGCGGCCTCGGCCTTGATGGCTGCAGCGGGGGCTTTTTGCAAGACTCAAGGCGGTATCCGGTTACATCTCGAAACTAGTAGCGACAATCTCTCGGCACAGGCTCTCTATGAGAAGGAAGGTTGGATCAAGGAGACCAATTGTTTCTATAGTTTTCAGGTATAGCATGATAAACCTCCTCGCTAAGCCCAAAGGTTTATCGAGTGGCGAGTGTGAAGTATCGAGCATGAAATATCTAATGGGGTGTGCGTATTTGTCAATTATTTAGAAATCTCCTTACAGTCGATTTGAAAAAAGAGGAATGGTTTCATCTCGACCTTGCGGAGAGATCCTCAGTTTGCCACTCACACCAGAGGGATCTTTACTATTGCTATTAGAAAAGACCCTAAGGATTATCAGTTATTTAGCCCCCTGTAGCCAATCAATATGACTACCTTGCATGCGTGGATAAGACTGCGTTATCATTAGCAGCTTTCGTAGCGATATGCGTGCTCCTCATAGCATGCCAGAAGAAAGAAAGACCCCAAGTAGAGCTTCCTAACCTATCTCCGACTGCCATATCACCACTGAACAGCGATGCATTATACGATGCACCCCTGGTTTTTCGCAATAGTTATGGGACAAGCATACATCACTTACAGCGGCTGTCCGATTATAGCTTAACGTCTCGGATCGATACGACACAGTCTCGGACTCCGACCATCAGCGTTTATGCCAATAGTCAGTTTCAATTTGAAGTTGACCTAAGAGCAGAACACTCTCCCACTGCATCTGTATTGGGCCCAGTGGATACTATATTGGTGTCTTCTGATATCGAGGGTAACTATCAGGCATTTGTCTCTTTGCTCGAAGGAAATGGAGTGATTGATGAATCCAAAAACTGGATCTACAATGACAACCATCTGGTATTGATCGGGGATATGTTGGATCGAGGTGATCAGGTCCTCCAAGTATTATGGCTGATATATAAACTGGAAGCCGAAGCTCAAAGCGCTGGAGGGGGTGTTCACTATATCCTCGGCAATCATGAACAAATGAACCTCAGGAGCAGATTCAGACCCCAAAACACAGCCTATGTACATCCTGCATATATGAGGTATGCCGGTGCTCTTGACATACCGTATCAAGAGTGGTTCGAACCCAATGCTGAATTGGGGAGATGGCTCAGAAGTAAGAATGCCATCTTGTCTATCGACAGTATCCTATTCCTCCACGGTGGTATCAGTAAAAAAACTGCTGGATTACAGCTATCCATAGAAGAGATCAACGAAACCATCCGGACATCCATGTCTACTGAATCTGAAGACATGGATCGACTGGCAGCCTTATTACACAGCGCAGATGGCCCTCTATGGTATCGTGGTATGGCTAATCAAAATATGAGTCAGAACAGTGTCAACAAGCTACTCCGTGCGATGCAGTCAAAGAAATCGGTCATAGGTCATACGATAGTTCACGGCCATCATATCAAACCCCTCTATGATGACACGCTCATCCCTATAGATATGCATCACAGCGAATCCTTTAAGCAAGGTATTGTGAGGGCCTTATTGATAGATACGGTAGGATTCTATGAGATTAATAACAAGAGACAAACTCAGCTGTTATTCCTCCATCATCCCATTGAGATATAAATTATCTTTACTCATCATCAACCAAATTCTTCATGATCTATCGACTACTCTTTATCTTGACAATAGGCGCACTTTCAACGAGCTGTGCTCCTGATAAATCTGAATCGGACAAGATCGCTGGGCAAAGCATATTTGACTACATCTACAGCCTAGACAATCCGACGCTCACGCTTTCGGGGGACCTCTCTCATTTGTTTGAGATGGGTACCGTCAAAGCAGAAACTGGTAAGGAGAAATATCATGATGTCGAGCTCTCTATCCAAAATGGTGATCAAACCAAAGCTATTGCCGCTCGGATCGCCAAGCGAGGGGTCACGAGAAAAAGAATATGCGACTTTCCTCCTATTAAGCTCAAGTTTAAAAAGGACACCTTGGCCAGCCAGGAGCTTTCTGAGTTTAATACCTACAAGCTCGTTACGCATTGTATAGATAGTCTTGAACAATTGGTACTCAGCGAACTCATTGTCTATCAGCTCTATAACCACTTGACAGATAACAGCTTCAGAGTGAAGCGTGTGAATATGGTGTATGATGATGGCAGTGGATTAGATACAGCCAAGCATGTAGCTTTCCTAATAGAAGAGGATCAGGAGTTAGCCAACCGCCTCAGTGCCAAACTATATGAAGGTGATATCAAATCACTAGACCGAAAGCAGTATGCCGAAATGGTCATCTTTCAATACATGGTCGGCAACACTGATTGGAATCTGACTAACGGCCATAATATGAAGTGGATACAGCAGGCAGCACTGCCCTCGCCTACTCCAATACCCTATGACTTCGACTTTTCTGGCTTAGTAAATGCGCCACATGCGAAACCACATCCTAGTATGCCCATCAAAAGTGTCAGGGATCGCCTCCTACAGTGGAGAGGTAAGACAAAAACCGAACTTAAGGAAGTCTCGGCAAAATTCGTGAGAGAAAAAGAAAGTCTCCTCGCCATAATCAATGATACCAAGGGATTGACAGCAGTCAGCAAAACAGATATGATCTCATTTCTTGAAGAGTTCTATGTTGACATCAGCAGCGAGGATTTTTACGAATAGTGTCCACATAAAAATGCCCCAAATCCAGAGGACTTGAGGCACTTAAACATCTTATTTGATATTCGCTTCTATTTAAGCGTATACAGACTCTTTCTTAAGATTCTTTGTGAGTAAGTAGTAGAACATAGCTCTGTACTTGTTTCTATTAGAAGAACCGAACTGCTCAACAACACCAGCGATGGCGTCATCCAATTCAGCACCATCCTTCAAGCCTAATTTCTTGATTAAGAAATTATTTTTTACTCTGGCAAGCTCTTCCTTATCGGCAGAAGATACTTTTGATGCGTCTGTATTGTAGATAGATGGACCACAACCTTTTGCTACCTTAATTAATAGATCCAGATCATAAGAGATCTTCAATTTGTCAAACTCTTTCTTATAAGTTTCGATACATTCATCAAATTTGCTCATAATGCTTTTTGATTATTTATAAAAATATTAGTCTAAAACTTAAAGAAAAGACTTTATTAAATTCTGCCCTAATAACTGTAGATGAATAATAGAAATAAAACCTATATATGTGACGAAGTGTCCAAATTGCAGGAGTTGTATCACGACATCATTTCGTGGCCCTATGCATATACCTCGACATTTGCCCTCATTAATGCATTAGCTATCAGTCATTATCGACAGTATGCATTAGGTTATCCGCCAAGCATCACTGAGCTCAAGAGTTGGCACCCCGACTGCATCGGAAAAACATATGCCCATATCATAGGGCTCGAACTATCTCAAGAGGATATCCAGTATGCTCAGGCTCGGCAATTTGGATATAAGGACTGGCAGGACTTAATCCTCAAGGATAGTCCTATAAACCTCAACTTTGAGCGTGCCGTAGATGCCATTATTGAAGGTGATCTGTCCCTATTAAGTCAACTCCTTGCTAATCATCCAAACTTGCCACAAGCCACATCCTCCTATGGTCACCGGGCCAAGCTCATCCATTATATTGCCGCTAATGGTGTCGAAAGTCATCGCCAGATGACACCATTTAATCTGCTGGCTATAACCCAACTGCTCCTGGGTCATGGCTGCGATCCATATGCCGACCACAACATCTATGGTGGCAATGGTACTGTGATTGATCTGATCGCAACCAGTGCCCACCCAAATGAGGCCGGAGTCGCCGACGACCTAATCGCCTTGATCCAAACGTATAGCCCGTAGGTTTATCGTTTTTTCTGTAGATTAACAGCATAAAACAACATCCGTCATGAAAGTAATTCTCCTATTCCTCATATCTCTCAGTGTGACCTTTGCTACGCAAGCACAATCATCTCTACACTCGACGATCGACAAGCTTGCATTAGAGATTAACGATGAGGTCATCGACTGGCGTCGGCACTTCCATGAAAACCCAGAACTATCCAATCGAGAATTTAAAACAGCCGAAACAATAGCAACGCAGCTCAATAAATTAGGATTGAAGGTTGATACAGGTATTGCCATTACGGGTGTGGTCGGTGTATTGGACACGGGCAAACCAGGTCCGACAATTGGACTTCGGGCAGACATAGATGGCTTACCCGTAACGGAGAGAACAGCCATACCATTCGCCTCTGAGGTGACGACAACATTCTTAGGGCAGGATGTGGGAGTGATGCATGCCTGCGGGCACGACACACACATCGCAATGTTATTGGGTGTAGCAGATATCATGGTCGATATCAAAGATCAACTGAACGGCAAAATCGTATTCGTATTTCAACCAGCAGAAGAGGGAGCTCCTCCGGGGGAAGAAGGCGGTGCTAAACTTATGGTCAAAGAAGGTCTAATCGAAAGATATGGCATCGAAGTGATGTTTGGACAACACATCAATTCGGCGACTCCAGTAGGTCATATCAACTACAAACTAGGCGGGATTATGGCCGCAGCAGACCGTTTTGTAATCAAGGTGAAAGGGAAGCAATCACATGGCTCGCAGCCCTGGGCTGGCGTAGACCCAGTGACGGCAGCCGCACAGATCATCCAAGGGCTTAATAACATCGTGGCTCGCCAGACTATGCTCACCAAAGAAGCAGCTGTGATAAGCGTCGGAAAAATCACTGGTGGACAACGCAACAACATCATACCAGAAGAAGTAGAGTTGATCGGCACAATCCGCACACTTGATGTGGATATGCAGAACACCATACATGAAAAGATTCATCAAACTGCTACATCTATAGCAGAAAGCTCCGGGGCTACGGCAGAAGTCACTATTGACAAGTATGCTCCGGTGACCTTCAATGATCTCGACCTGACACGTAAGATGATCGGTTCGATCTATGCAGCTGCAGGCGAAGACAATGTACATGTCATCCCTGCCGTCACAGGAGCAGAAGACTTTTCCTTCTTTGCGGAGAAGATTCCATCATTGTATTTCTTTACGGGTGGTCAAGATCCTGATGCCAAGCCAGATGAGGTGTTTCCGCATCATACGCCAGACTTCTACATTGATGAGCGTGGGATGATCACTGGGGTTAAGGCGATGAGCTATCTGGCAGTGGACTACCTGTCTGCAGGCCAGTAAGAGTAAGAACTGGTGGATTCAGAGTTTAAGGATAAAGTAATCATCATAACAGGGGGCACTCGCGGCATCGGAGCTGCAATAGCGCAGACTTTTGATAAACTGGGTGCTAAACTGTTACTCATCTATCGCACCAACGAAAAAGCCGCCATGCACTTCTTGAATGAGATGAGCGGCGATCATCAGATCTATCAATGCGACATCAGCGAGCCTGAACAAGTAGAGGAACTGATCGATGATATTCACAAAGAATTTGGACAGATAGATATCTGTATTAATAATGCTGGGATTGGATTTCATCACCCCATCGACGAAGTCAACTATGCGCAGTGGCAAGAGAGTTGGCAGCAGATCATGAATGTCAACCTGATCGGTCCATCCAACATGAGTTATAAGGTCGCACAGATTATGATGGCTCAAGGCAGTGGCAGGATCATCAATGTATCCAGCCGAGGCGCTTTCAGAGGAGAACCATTGATGCCAGCATATGGCGCATCTAAAGCAGGCTTGAATTCGATGACGCAATCCTTGGCACATGCGCTCGCTCAACACAACATTTTCGTTGGTGCAGTAGCGCCAGGTTTTGTTGAGACGGATATGTCTCGACCTCGATTGCAAGGCGCAGTCGGTGAAGCCATCAAGAGTCAAAGCCCAATGAATAGAGTCGCTAAACCTGAGGAGGTTGCGCAGGCCGTGCTGCTCATGGCACAGTCCAATCAATGGATGACAGGTAGCATATTTGACGTAAACGGAGCTTCATATTTCAGGACATAATCATCTAATTAAGCATAGACCTAAGTTAATCTAAGCACGACACTCGACAATTAAAGTCTTAAGGAGTTCTAAAAATCCAATTGAACTGGCAACATTATCATCCTTTCAGACATAATAAGAGTGAATATTACTATACCAAATTATATTATGAGACAAGCCTTATTGATACTTCTATTGAGCCTACTGAGTTTTTCAGTTTTTGGACAGACTAACTATATCCAGGCTGCCGAAGATTTGGTTACTGCATTCAAAAAGCAGCAACCATATGAGCAATATGTAGAGATTCTTAGCAAGTCTACCTTTGACGAGCTACGTGAAGAACTAGATACCGACGCTAAGAAGTATGCCTTTTGGATCAATATCTACAATGGGTTTATCCAGGTAGAGCTCAGAAACAAACCTGAGCTGTATGAGAAAAGGAATAAGTTCTTTGCCACTCCTGCCATCAACATCGGTGGCAAGACCTTGAGCTTCAGTAATGTCGAACACGGAATCATACGACGAGGAAAATGGTTGGTTGCATTAGGATACTTCCGTAATCCGTTTCCGAGTAAATTTAAAAAGAAGCTTAGACCCAAAAAAGCAGAAAACAGAATTCACTTCGTCTTAAACTGCGGAGCCAAGAGTTGTCCACCTATTATTGTGATGGACCATAACATCCTCGACGAGCAATTAGCAGAGGCTACACGACTATATCTCCCAGACTATACCTCATATGATGAAGAATCAAATCGAGTCCATACGACGCCATTATTTTCGTGGTTTAGGGGAGATTTCAAAGGAAAGAAAGGAGTTAAGCGCATTCTCGAGGCTCAAGGACTCATTCCTAATCGTAAAGTAAAAGTCAAGTATGATGGATATGACTGGAGCTTAATGTTAGACAATTTCATTGATCTAGAGGAGCTTAGCGTTACAGCACAGAGATAAAACCATTCTTGTACTTGACCTATAGTTACACCCTAATACGGCTGCAAGCATGAGCTTGTAATAGATTTTATATGGCATGGTTCAACACCATTCAGCGCAATCTCAGTTGAATTTAAGCGGGCTGTATATACCTTACCAAGCACTTGATACAAGTTCACTACACTATCTGTAGTTTTACGGCGTGATATCCAGCGTGTACCTCAAGTATAAAGACGACTTTCGAGCCAATACAAAGCTTGCTATACCCATCGTATTTGGACAATTGGGTCAGATTGCAACTAATATTGCTGATAACGTGATGGTAGCTAAGCTGGGGCCTGCCCATTTGGCCGCCGTATCGCTGTCTGTGGCGATCTTTATCATCTTTTTGATAGTTGGTATCGGCATTTCATTTTCGTTGCCGCCACTGGTCGCAGAGGCCCATAGTGCTAAACAGAACCATAGGATAGGTCAATACTTCAAACATAGTCTACTGATTAATATCGGCTTTGCATTGATCGGCTTGATTGCGATGCTCTCACTAATTCCATTGTTAGGACTGATCGGCCAAGATCAAGAGGTAATCTCATTGGCCAAGCCATATCTACAGATCTCTGCATATTCATTGATTCCAATGATGATATTCCAAACCTTGAGATGTTATTCGGATGGCATGTCCGAAACACTTCCTCCTATGATTGCCATGATCGCCGGCAACATCCTCAACATCTTACTGAACTACATGTTGATTTTTGGCAAGTTTGGTGCCCCGGCACTTGGCGTAGCTGGAGCGGCCTTAGGGACCCTAATTGCACGGGGCATGATGATCTTAATACTGCTTGGGCTCTTGATCAAGTGGAAGGATCTCTGGTCATACATAACTGGTATAGACTACATGAGTTATCAACGTTCACTGATCAAAAAAATGCTTAGCATCTCCATACCCATCTCGCTACAGTTATTCTTTGAAGTATCGGCGGTAGCCGGTGTGGCCATATTAATGGGACTACTGGGCAAGGAAGCACAGGCTGGGCATCAGATCGCTATTAACATTGCTTCCGTTCCGTTTTTGATCTGTTCTGGATTAGGTATGGCGGCATCTGTGCGAGTAGGCAACCAGCTGGGCCTTAGAGACCCCAATGGGATGTTTAGGGCAGGTGTTTCTAATTTTATACAAGTCACCTTCCTGATGATATTGGCAGGCTCGCTACTCTATCTATTTCGTGGAGTGCTCCCGAGCTTATATCTAGATGATCCTGCGGTACTATCTGTAGCAAGCACTCTGCTCATATTTGCGGCACTGTTTCAGATTCCTGATGGTCTGCAAGTGGTCATCCTCGGCTCCTTGAGAGGAGCTCAAGACGTCAATATCCCCACCTTAATCAGCTTTATCGCCTATTGGGTTATTGGTATACCTATTGGATGCCTATTATCATTTTATTTTGACATAGGTCCTAAAGGCTTATGGATCGGCTTGGTAACAGGATTTGCGATTGCCGCAATTTTATTGCAATGGCGATTCAGATATATCATAAATCGCCATCACAATAAAGAATAGTTATGCACTCAAAAGTGATATAAATCTCACCTTATGAGCATATACCAAATATAGTCCCATCAGCAATCCGCCTATAGCAGGGGCGATATTGGGTAAGTCATGTAGCATATGAAAGATCGTTGCATTAAAGAGAATGGCTATCAAGAATGTAAGCGCCAACGGCACATACTTATTAAGTAATAGAGCCAGTCCAAAAACGACTTCCAGGGAGCCAATGATTTTCATGAAACCCGAGGCAAAGTAAATCCCGATCAATGTACCTCCATCTCCTGGAATTACCAGTGGAGGCATAAAATCAAGAAACTTGTTTAATCCGAAAACAAACATCAACAGTCCTAGTAAGACTCTGATGGCAAGTGTAAGTTTGTCCATAATAGAATGTATTCATTAGTGTTAAACATGAATGTAAGGAGTTAAGAACAAACTCCAACTATACTGACAAAAAAAGCCATCAAGAATTAACATTCTTGATGGCTCATTATTTTCCTTAAAGATGATGATTATAGGACAATCATCTTCTTAGTGAACACACCGTCTTCGGTTTTCATTCGGTACATAATCAATCCTTTACTCTGTAGATCATCTCCTGAAATCATTAGGCTATTTGCCCCTTTGTTGAAGAATGATGCACGTCGTAAAACTTGCTGACCAGCTGAGTTGAAGAACGAGAATTCTACATTCTGGTCTTTATCCAAGATAAATTCAATAGTAGTCTGTGAACTGAACGGATTCGGCTGATTTTGAATTACTCGAGTTACTAACTCTTCCTCACCAAATACCCTGTTCAGTCTTACTCCGTCAGAGCTTAAGTCTGCCAAGACTACATTAGAATAATCATTACTAGTAAGTGTGAGGCTCGGCTCTACTTTTGAATTGACAGTGATCGTGAGGATATTACTGTCATCACCGACTGCTACACCACTATGGTCCGATAGAACAACCTTAAGATTCTCATCAGAGATATTATAATTTCCCTTGTTCAGCGTAAATACGTCAGAGCTTAGTTCTGCGATGTCTCCACCATTCAGATTAAGATCAAACTGTAATCCCATTAGATCAAGAGCTTCGGCTGATGAAAGAGCGATTTCATATGTATCCTTACCAATGGAATTTACGATGTAGTTGATATTCCTGCTTGCAGATCTGGTCCGAGCTTTGAAGCCATTGATGTCGGCGCTCCCATTAACGTCACCAGCTTTGATACCTATGAAGTCATGAGCCAACATATAGTTCTCAGGAGTAATGGTCACTTCTTGAGAAGCGTTGAAAACATCGAGACCTTCAAATTGTGCCATGCTCTCTGCGCTATAGAATACCCATTCATTGCCATTTACATAATCATTATCAGAGCCTAAGAGCACTCTTCTCATTTCTACAAGATCAGTTGCCGATACTCTGCCATCAAAATTGACGTCAGCAGCGATCAACTTACCTTCTTCTTGGAATGTGTTTAATCCTAAGATGTGTCTCTGTACTAGTATAATA
>CAZJTO010000014.1:0-3684 GCA_964548935.1 uncultured Saprospiraceae bacterium | reverse complement strand
ACCTTCTTCTTGGAATGTGTTTAATCCTAAGATGTGTCTCTGTACTAGTATAATATCGAGTACTGACAAGCCATTTATGGCCTCATCTTCTTTTGCAGAGATCAAGGTATAAGACTCGTTTATTGCTGGAGCCTTGATCTGATATCTTCCAATATTATTAGTTAAGGCTAAGCCGTCTTCACCCAATTCTACAGCAACATGAGATATATCTTCTCCGTAGAATGTTTTTGCACGACCTTCTACGATTGCGCTGTTGGCAGTGGCAGTCTCGACACATCCACCATCACTAGAGCAATCTGACTTCACTACAATCTGATCTACATCCCAGACAGATACTGGGCTATCGTTGTCATCAGTCAAACAGTAGCCCAACAATTCAAATGAGAATGTTGTAGCACTTGTAACTTGAAAGTCAGCTAACCCTGAGAAATCGAATTCTTGAAGGCTCCATGTTCTCCCTGTTGCATTCTCAGCACTTGAGAATACTTCTTCTCCATTTCTCACTACTCTTACCCCATAAAATATTGGGAATCTATTTTGTCCACTATCCCCAAGTATCCAATCGAACTCCATTGGAGCTTGCTCAAAAAAGCTAAGGCTCGTCAATGATGCGCTCGTAGCACCTGCATTAGGTGAAACCAATACATCAAATCTTAAAGCAAAATCACTGTCGTTCTCAAATGCACATTGAGGAGAAGGACTTACACAGATCGCCACGCCCCCATTTATTCCTGGTGTACAAGAATGACTGAATGTCGATGGATTATTTCTGAACGGAGCGTTAGCCACACTCAACTGTGCACATGCAGGGTCGTTGGTGACGACTCCCTGAAATTCTGAATAATCTTGATTAGTACCACTATTTACAAAGGCACTACATTCCTCAAGATCAAACATCACTGTGGACATTGCCATAGAGCCTGCAACCGGATCCTGCTTAGTAACTGTTACAGAGTTAGATAAATCAAAGCACCCTGCCAAATCACCGGCATTCTGACCTAATGTCAGTCCGCTAACCTCTCCAAATGTAGTAATCCTCCATATCAGGCATGCTCCATTTCCGGTATTCGCAATAGCTATTGAACGAGTGTTTTGTATTGATAATATATTTAAGTCAGTGTCAGTAACCAGATACTGAGCTGTTCCTGATCCGCCTCCTGCAAAATCAACAGTTAAGCTTGTACCTGAATCATCTACACATACTGTTACACTACTTGAGCCATTGACACTTATTGTTCCTGCATCAGGAGAGTTACGTACTACTCTAAGTGCATTGGATAGTGCGAAACACCCTGTTAGAGATGAGAGCTGTGTACCTACGATGTTAGGGTTTAATGGCATGGCTGAAGCCACATTATAGACGAAACATACTCCTGGCACTATAGACTCAAAATTAAGTGGGCTACTTGCTGGCAACGCTAATATCATACCAGCGTCATCCGTGACAAGAAGCTGATTGTTAGCACCTCCGGCACCACTTACAGCCACTGCAACTGGATCATTGGTTCCTACTCCTACACATATCTGCAATTCCTCTCCTGGTGTACCAACAAATGATAAGGTTCCTCCAACAATGTTAGGATCTTGTGATACAGCTATTGGATTACTTAGTGAGAAGCAGCCATCTAAGTTACTTATGTTGCCACCTACTGTCGCATTATTCAATGAGCCATTGAATGCTACCCGCAGAATCTGGAACATCCCAGAGCTAAGGCCATTCAAGGCAAAAGAACTAGAACTACTGACTCTTAATATCTGTCCTGAGCCATCTACAGCTAAGAATAGCGATGACGTCCCTACTCCACCTGTTGCATCAAACTGGATAGCTTGGCCAAGATTATTAGGGCATAGTGTTAGGCTTGAACCACCATTGACACTAATTGACCCTCCAGCTGTATTGCCATCTGCAAGTGACACTTGTACAAAGTTAGACAAGCCGCCACAAGTAGCAGAAAGGCTAAAGACACTTGTTCCCGGAGTAAACGCTTGCAATGTTCCATTATATGCAAACCTGTATACTCTGAACGTGCCTGGCGCTAATCCAGATAAATTGAAACTATTAGAATTCTGTGATGATATAATAGCACCGTCCGCAGTCGTTACTAACCAAATATTGTTATCGGCATCCAAGTTGGCACTCATTAGCTGAAACGTAGGATCATTGGAACATAATCCCACATCTGAAGTATTCTGCAATGTAGCTATGACCCCTGGGTTCACTGAAATTTTAGATATATTGATAGGGTTTGAAAATTCAAAACAACCTGTTATTTCACTCATGTTTCTACCCACAGCGAGGTTCTGCGTTCCTATACCGTGTCTGATATTCCAGATCTGACACGCATCGCCAAAGCTACTGCTGATACTTACATTGGTACTACTAGCTTGAAAGCTGAGAATATTTCCTGCAAGGTCCGTTACAATATAATTAGAGAAGAAAGAACTACCTCCTGTCTCAGTAACAGTTACTGTATTATTACCTCCGGCTGAACCAAAGCATATTTCTGTAGACGTTGAGCCATTTACTGAAATAGAAGATGGAGATACTTCACTTATGTTTACAACTATCGGATTAGAAAGCACATCACACGAAGGTGCCAAAAGACTTATATCCATACCGATCTGAGCAGGGACATTCTGTCCATCAAAACTCAATGCATAAATCTCTAGACGTCCTGCCGGCAATGAGCTCAAATCAAGTGTTGGACCGTTTAAAAATCCGGTTACGATATTATTCTGATCGACAACGGGATATATGATATTAGGAAAAACATTGTTGTTAAGCATAGTCTCAAGCAACATACTGCTACCATCTGTCCTACAAATATTGACAGAGGTTGTATTAGCCGCAGTGGCAAATACACCCCCACTTGTGGGTCTTTTGTTCGCTTGAATAGCCGTAGGACTGATTGCAAAACATCCAGACAGATTGCCAATATTCCCTCCAGGTACTAAACCAGACACTGGACCTTCTGATACTATGAATCTTATAAAACAATCACCTAGTGGGAGGCCGTCAGCATTAATATTGCCATCGGACCTTACATCAATAATTCTTCCATCAGGGTCTGAAATTACAAATCTACCTTGTGCCATTGGCGGCACAGCAGATCCAGAAACTTGAATGAAATCTTCTATTCCGTCTCGGGCACATATATCAAAAAACTGTTGCGAGGCACCAATAGAAGGCGTCGATAGTCCTTGGCGTTCGAATCTTATTCGGTTTGATACGAGAGCACATCCTCCAATAGCACTTAATGATGATCCCGCCATTATACCACTCACTGCTCCTACAAACTCAACTCGTACGATATCGAAGCTCGACAGATTTGTTGAGAATAAATCTGAAGCTTGACTCGCCGTAGCTACAATCATGTCGCCATTTAGCGCTAGATAGATTCCTTGTGCACCTACATTTGTATTGATCAAATTTAAAGTACTCGTTGGCGTTACGCAAAATGTGATAGTCGAACCATCAGGTGACGAGATCGAAGGTGTTGTATTTAGGTTTAGACTAGTGAACGCAAGTGCATTAGAAAAGGCGAAACAGCCGGTTATATTTTGAATATTGTTTCCAATCGCAGCGTTTTCTAAGACTTCGGTATATGAAACATTCAGCACTTGAAAAGATCCCGCACCAAAAGCAGCAAAGTCGATCACACTTTCTGATGAGAGCGCTATAAT
>CAZJTO010000013.1:0-21114 GCA_964548935.1 uncultured Saprospiraceae bacterium | reverse complement strand
CATGAGCGATAAAGATACCTGTTGTTTAATGACCTCAAATTCATCATATAGATTTCTTTAGCTTTGCCATCCATAAGAGTATTTATATGACATTAATTAAGTCGATATCAGGAATGCGTGGCACCATCGGAGGGGTACCAGGAGACAATCTTACCCCCATTGATATTATTGGATTCACCTGTGCCTATGGACATCTCATGAAAGGTGATCAGCGCAACGCCTCGGTGGTTGTCGGAAGAGATGGGCGAATAAGCGGACCACATGTACACGGATTAGTGGTACATAGCTTGATTATGATGGGTATAGACGTCATCGATCTAGATATTTCTACCACACCGACTGTAGAAATGGCGGTTGTTGACCACGGCGCTCAAGGTGGGATAATCATCACAGCGAGTCATAATCCAAAACACTGGAATGCCTTGAAATTCCTGAATGAACGAGGCGAATTTATATCAAAAGAACAAGGTCATCAGATCCTCAAGCTTGCCGAGCAGAATAGCTATGACTTTGCTTCAGTAGAGCACCTAGGTACCCACAAACCATCTCAGGGAGATATGTCAAGGCACATCAATGCCATACTTGAACTCGGCATTGTCGATGTTGAGACGATCAGAAGCGCCAACTACCACGTCGTTGTAGATTGTATCAATAGTTCAGGAGCGATATCTATCCCACACCTGCTCAATGCACTCAATTGTACCTATGTCTTACTGAATGATGAGATGAATGGTGAGTTTGCACATAATCCTGAGCCCCTGGCCAAAAACCTGACTGGCCTACAAGATGCTATACTGGAGCACGGCGCAGATTTGGGCATTGCCGTTGATCCTGATGTAGATCGTTTGGCATTTATGGATGAAAAAGGAAAGTACTGCGGTGAAGAATATACGCTCGTGATGATCGCAAACTGGGTACTTCAAAATACTCCAGGCTCCACTGTATCTAATCTATCATCCACATATGCACTGCGTGATGTTACGGAACGCCACGATCAACAATATTGGGCGGCACCTGTAGGTGAGGTCAATGTCGTTAATATGATGAAAGCCAAAGACGCAATCATCGGTGGTGAAGGAAATGGTGGAATCATCTATCCAGAACTCCACTATGGCCGTGACGCACTCGTAGGCATAGCCATATTATTATCTGCACTAGCAAGCAAGAAGATCGCCCTCAGCGCATATCGAGCGCAGATGCCCGATTACTATATGTCTAAGGATAAAATTGCCTTAACGCCCGAAATTGATATCGAATCACTGCTAACCACTGTGGCCCAGGAGTACAAAGACCAAGAAATCGACACACAAGACGGCGTAAAAATTTACTTCGACGGTGGGTGGGTCCATTTGCGCAAGTCCAATACTGAACCTATCATTCGGTTGTATAGCGAGGGGTCATCTCCACAAAGAGCAAAAGAGCTTGCCAAGATTGTACAAGATTTTGTTGCTCAAACGATTTAGCTTTATATTTCATCCATATTTAATATACCAACGGCTCATTACCTATGAACAAGATTTACTTTGACAATGCGGCTACTACTAAGATGGACCCACATGTCATAGATGTGATGCAGCAAGTCATGCAATCTGATTTCGGAAACCCTTCTTCTATTCATTCTTATGGCCGTTCTGCCAGAACAGTAATAGAAAAGTCGCGGAAAACAGTTGCAGAGATTCTCAATGCGTCAACGGGAGAGGTGTTCTTCACATCAAGTGCCACCGAGTCCAATAACATGGCAATTTTTAGAAGTGTCATCGATCTGGGTGTGACTAGGATCATCACTTGTGCAACAGAGCATCCCTGTGTCTTGAACTCCGTAAAATCTGTACATCAGTTCGATCCGCAGGCGGAGGTCATAATATTGGGAGTAGATCAGTATGGAGAAATCGATCTTGAGGAGCTTGACCGATTGCTTGCTTCAGATGATCAGAAGACCCTAGTGTCAATTATGCATGGCAACAATGAGATTGGGACGGTGCATGACATCAAGGCAATCTCTAAGATATGTGCCGAGCACGGAGCACTCTACCACTGCGACACAGTACAGACTATTGGAAAATTTCAACTCGACCTACAAGAACTGAACATCAGTTTTTTATCGGGCTCTGGTCATAAAATATATGGACCAAAGGGCATAGGCCTCATCTACATCAATCAAGATAATATGATCAACGCTATGATCAAAGGTGGTGGTCAGGAGCGCAAGATTAGATCAGGAACTGAAAATGTATACGGTATAGCTGGTTTTGCAAAAGCATTAGAAATTCTTGATCACGATAAGGTAGAACACAATAGGCAAGTCACTAAACTTAGAGACTATCTAAAGCAAGAACTAGTAAAACATATTGATGGTGTGGCCTTTAATGGGACCAGAGGAAGCAACTATTTACCTCACGTCTTGAACCTGTCCATTCCCAAGTCCGATAAGACAGACTTGATCATATTTAACCTCGATATCAATGGAATTTGTGCATCGGCGGGCAGCGCTTGTAGCTCAGGTGCGGAGCAACAGAGTCATGTGCTTACAGCGATCAACAATCCTGAAGACCGCAAATGCATCAGGTTCTCACTATGCCCTCTGAATACCACAGAAGAAATAGATACAGTAGTAAGCAAATTAAAAGATATCATCTGATCTATTTTGGATAATACTGACATTCACGAGCAATTCATGTATCGCTGCTTGACTCTTGCCGAGCGAGGGCTGGGTCATGTGAAGTCTAATCCAATGGTGGGATCAGTAGTTGTACATAATGGCAAGATTATCTCCGAAGGCTACCATGAGTATTACGGTGGTCTACATGGTGAGAGAAATGCGATCATCAATTGTGATCATAAAGAACTGCTGAAGGAGTCAACCTTATACATCAGCCTGGAACCCTGTAATCATCATGGTAAGACGCCACCATGTACAGATATAATTCTTTCGTCGGGTATCAAGAAAGTCGTCATTGCCCAATTAGATCCTAGTCCTCATATGCAGGGCAAGAGCATAGAACTCTTGCGCAAGGCTGGTGTAAGCGTAACAGTGGGAGTTCTACAAAAAGAAGCTAGAGATCTAAATCGCCGGTTTATCGTCAATATCGCCGATTCCATCCCATATATCACATTGAAGTACGCGAGCAGTAAGGATGGGTTTATGGGCAAACCTGATCAACAGGTATGGCTAAGTAATGACCAATCTAAAATGCTTGTCCATAAATGGAGATCAGAATATCAAGCTATCATGGTCGGCACTAATACTGCAATCATTGATAATCCCATACTAAATACACGACTATATCCGGGCGCTTCCCCACTTCGCATCGTGATCGATAGACATCAGAGAATACCTCAAAGTCATCACCTGCTATCCGACGATCTGGAGACGTGGATATATACCTATGCTCAAGAAAATACGCTCGCCAATGATCATAAAAAGTTTATCACCATCCCTCAGGCGCAAGATGATGAGCTTGTTTGGATATTGGAGCATTTAGCGAAGTCTGGTATCTCTTCGGTTCTAATAGAAGGAGGTCGATCACTGCTGAACAGTCTAATCAAAAAACAGCTCTGGCACGATGCATACATCATAGAAACTCCTAAAGAGCTGGAGTCTGGAATTAAATCTCCCAAGATAGTAGGCAAAATACACAAGACTTTACAGCTTTTAGATGATAAAATACTGAATATCAGATCATTACGTCTAATGAAAATGCTCGGACAGTCAATGGTTAAAGTTCCTTTAACATCCGTTAATACTGCTTAAGTGCTTTGGAAGGAAGATATGTAAGTTGTTATATTGCCGATCAGAATATTCGTGTATCCTAATAATTCATGAAGTACAGCCTCATATCTCTCATAATACTTACGATTCTGTCCATAGATGGTTTCAGCCAAGAGTCTATCAAGTGGAACAGTTGGGAAGAAGGAATGGTACAGGCTGAAGCCGAAAATAAAAAGGTAGTCGTGCATCTGTATACCCAATGGTGCACTTGGTGTAAAAAAATGGATCAAACAACTTTTCGAGACTCGCTTGTAGTTAAGTACATCAACGAGAACTTTGTCGCTATAAAGTTTGATGCAGAACAGCGTGAGGATATTAATTTCAAAGGAGAGACTTATAAGTTTACCCGTGGTGGCCTCAGAGGTTATCATGCTTTAGCGTCCAAGTTGACGCATGGACAACTGCGATACCCTACTATGGTATTTATGGACGAAGATTCGAGAGTAATGCAGATGTTACCCGGATTTAGGAATTCTTTAAGCCTTGAGACTATTTTGACCTACTTCGCTGGCAATCACCACAAGAGTACGCCTTGGGCCATATTTCAGATTAATTATGAAAGCGTCCGAGACACCGAGTCTGGCTCGTTTAAGAAAACTCGCTTAGTATCAGGCAAGGGCCTTTAAGATGCTCTCTCCGGCTGACAAACCTCAAGTAAGACTCCGATAATTTCTTGATTAGAATAAGTTTCTAAACACCCGCTTAATATCACTTTGGGTGGCCTTGACACCGATTGTGCCGAGCAATGCTTTAGTGGCCTTAGCCGCAAGATCTGATTTAGCCATTCGTCCGAGTTGCCCTCCGCCAGATTTACTGCGACTTCTTGAGGATCGACTTGATTTCGCTGCAGCCGCTCTTTCCTTTTCTTCCTGAATTCTTAATTCTTCAGCCTCCGCCTCGGCTTGCATAGCATCCATCTTAGCAGATAAGATTTCATAAGCGCTCTCTCTATCTATATCCTCACTATACTTTGCCATGAGTGCAGACTTGCTGATGATCGCATCGATCTCAGCTTGTGACAACACATCCATGCGAGATATCGGTGCTCTGAGATATGTATGTACGAGTGGCGTAGGGATTCCTTTTTCGTCAAGACCAGTCATAAAGGCTTCTCCAATACCTAAAGATGTCAAGAGATCTTCCACGTCATAGTAATCCGACAATGGATAGTTTTGAGCCGCTAGCTTGATAGCTTTTCTGTCTTTGGCGGTGAATGCCCTGAGGGCATGCTGAACCTTAAGACCTAATTGTCCCAATACAGATTCAGGGATGTCAGCCGGATTTTGAGTGATAAAGAAGATACCAACACCTTTGGATCTAATTAACTTAATGATCGTCTCGATCTGGTTCAATAAGACATCTGACGCTTCATTGAAAACTAAGTGAGCCTCATCAATAAATAGCGCCAACTTAGGTCTACCTGCATCTCCTTCCTCCGGAAATGTCGAGTAGATCTCCGCAAGCAATTGAAGCATGAAGGTCGAAAACAAGCCCGGTTTATGTTGTATATCCGTCAATCTGAGAATTGATATCATTCCTTTGCCATTCTCATCCATGCGCAACAAATCTTGGGGATCGAATGACCGCTCTCCGAAGAACACCTCTGCACCCTGTTGTTCCAGCGCTACTATCTTTCGGATTATTGTTCCGACAGACGTTGATGACATCTTACCATACTCTTCTTCCACTTCGTCTTGACCATCTCCTATTACAAAGTTGAGAGACTTCTTTAAATCTTGTAGATCGAGCAATGGCAGGTTGTTATCCACACAATACTTAAACACGACTGCCAGTATACCTGCTTGCGTGCTGCTTAGATCGAGAATCTTGGAAAGCAAGATCGGACCAAACTCGGATACCGTTGCTCGCAGTCTTGCTCCTGGCTCATCTGATAGCGTTAAGAATTCTATCGGAGAGGACCCTGCCTCGAACGGAAATCCGATCTTTTCGTGGCGCTCATCAATCTTAGGATGTCCAGAACTTGGCACTGCAAGACCACTTAAATCACCTTTGATATCCATCACCAATGAGGGTACTCCATTAGCAGATAACTGCTCGGCAATAATCTGTAAGGTCTTCGTCTTGCCCGTACCGGTAGCGCCAGCGATAAGCCCATGACGATTGAATGTCTTGAGCGGTAGTCGCACTACCGTATTGGTCAATACTTCGCCGTCAAGCATAGCCGCACCCATATCGATGCTGTCGCCTTCAAACTGATATGCTGACTCTATATCTTGCTTAAACTGATCTACCTTACTCATACTATTGTCCGTTAATGTGATTGCTTATTCTATTTAATTATTGTTCCAGTGATCTACCCGCTGTTGGTAGCGTTTCTTGCTTACTGGCCACGATCTTATATTAATATTTCCTTCAATATCTTGTTCAATCTTGTCCTCGATTAATCCATCAAACAACTCCATTCCTATCGCCTCTTCGAGTTCATCTATTGTGACGGCATAATCCATAATAGGTCTCGTACTGACCTTATGATCCATGATAAAAGCGATACCCTTGACATCCGGGTTATCGATATCTACTACTGCCTTATAGTACTGCTTAGGTACAGCCACTTTGTTCTTTTGTCCTATGTATTCATCTATTTCGCCAAAAATCGGCCCCGTAATTACATACAATCGACCGTTCTTATAAGCCCAATCTCTGACCGTTTCTTCTAACTCTCTCCAGATCCCGCCATTAAATGGGATTAACTGTGGACTCATATTGCTCATATAGAATGACTCTCGCATCGCCTCCTTGTTAAAAGCCATATCCCCTGCGGGTGCCATATGCCCACGGCTGTAACCACTACCGCGATAATCATAATAGTTAGCTGAGTTAGAGGACACAGCTGGGTCTTCTAAAAAGCGATCATGACGCTCGACATTAGGAATAGCAAGCTCAGATTTATTGAGCACATAGCTCACCCAGGCTGGCTGCTCATACTTTTCTACATAGCCCAAGGAGTAATACTTGTGATTGACCACCTCGATATCAGATCTATCTGACGTAGGTATCATGTCCGCTCTATCGGTATCGTCAAAGACGACTTCTACCCCGCCTCCAGCAGATCCACTGGATTGACCATCGTTAAATCCCCGCATTCCAATAAAAAATAGCACTACGGCGACGGCTATCATCAAAAAGATACGAATCGTAAGTCCGACAAACGGATTCTTATTTCTGCTGTGATTTTTTCTAAACTTCGCCATTACAAGCGTTGACTATTGTTATAATTGTACATGCACCCGAAGGCGAACGCTAAAATAGATATGATCTACCGAAGCAGGCAATATATATTAGGCCTTTTCTTAATTCATTTAGGGATTAGTCTACATGCCCAGAGCCCATTGGCGGCGTACCAACTAGCCGCAGGAGGCGTCAAGACGGTCGAAGTGAGTAGCATGCCTACTATCAACAATCCCCTGTCCGTATTATATCATGATAGCGGCAATACGGTCGTAGGATCGTCAGAAGAGCGATACTTTTCTGGTATATCCTCTTCATTTATATCCTATAGCCATGCCGGCAATCACCAAGGATTTACCGTTGGATTTCATACATACGGCATCGAAGAATTTTCATTGGACAGCTGGTCAGCAGCCTACGGACGAGAGCTGACTGACAAGCTGCAGATCGGAGCTACTTTTAAATATATCGGCTTATCTATACAAGAAATCAATCGTGAAAACCAGAGCGAATTCAATGTAGATCTTGGTGTGAGTTATCAATTGCTCGAAAGTTTCACCTTGAGCTTCTTAGCAGAAAATCTCAATAATTCGGCTGATTTGGTCAGCAGCTTTTGGAATATAGGAGCGCAACTTACGATCTCTGAACAGGTGTCGCTACACGCCGAATATCAATATGACTCCACCGATCAAATATCTACATTTATTGCTGGAGCAAGTTATAATCCGATTCAGGAGCTCCGAATATTATTAGGAATCAACAGCACGTTTCAAGGACCAGCAATAGGCATACAATATGACTGGAACTCGGTATTTATTGCTGCCGGCATCAATAATCACTTTCAGCTCGGGCGGTCTGGATCACTCACCTTGGGAGGCCGCTTTTAAGGTTAAGGAACCATATTTCTCTTGCCAAGACAAAGCCAACAAAACCACTCTATTATAACTTAGTAAGCCCTCCGATACCCCGTGGCTTTTCAAGTACTGGTCATATACGAGGTCTCTGAGTCTAGGCATAATGTCTGGATAGCGCCTGCTATACATCGCTATATCCTGTAGATCCTCCATAACCAGGGGATTCACTGTACTCATGACCTCTTGAAATCGCTCACGATCCGCACGATACGCACTAGACCTGAGGTATCTCCAGTATGCCATATATCCAGAATACTGCGTGTTGATGTTGTCGCTATTGACACAGGCCAGCAATGCCCAGAAATTGCAGTCATCCTCACCTGTCTGACCATATCCATGCGACATCTCGTGTAATATTGTGAACGGCCATGTAATCGGATGTAGACCCGCATCAACATGTCCTTCACTCACAAAAGGTAGATAGACACCCGCTGTACTCCAATACAAGAGACTCCCCTTAGGATAGATCATCCTGACTCTCACCCTGCCCGCATATGGCACCTGCAATGATTGAAACGTGTTGATCAAGTCAGGTCGATAGTTGTTGTCATCGCCCGATACCACAGCATGCCAATTTACAGAATCAGTCATGTTGGATCGTAGACTCGATAGATGATCCGTAACCCGTGTCAACTCCCCATACAGTTCATCCACGTTCTGATCGACATATGAGGACTCTAAGAGATGATCTATTTGATCGACACGCTTGTAATTGAACCCCCATGCGATATAAAAGAAGGAGTAGATGATGCAGGCCGTGATGCTCACACTAGATATTATCCTCCACAATAGTCTACCGAAGGTTTCATACTCTCGCCTCAAGGTCCTAATCCAACGATACAACAGACATAGCAAGCCGAACACTAAAAAATATACTAATGGTACCGGACTCCAACCAAGAGTATAATCCCAAAGATATCGCCAGATCTTGAAGGTGCCACGAGCATAAAGAGACTCTACCCATGATGATTCTTCATTGAGAAAGAAAAACAGAAGACCAATTGTCAGAGTTGTGACAATTATTATACGACACCGAGGCAATTTTTTTCCAAAAACTGTAAGCAATGTTTGTGATATTTGTGGTTTAGTATAACAAGAAAGGTGATAATTTTCTTTCTTCGTTATGAATTGGAATCATTCTGCAATAAGTTTGGTTATAAAAATAAAAGCAAAATAAACACCCTATGGCATTCGAATTCACAGATACTAACTTTCAAGACACAGCTCTTGCTGAGGAAAATGTTTCAGTTGTAGACTTCTGGGCAGAATGGTGCGGACCATGTAGATTGGTTGGCCCTGTCATTGATGATCTAGCAAAAGACTATGACGGCAAAGCTTTGGTTGGCAAAGTAAATGTTGATCAAAATCCAGAAACATCTATGAAATACGGAGTGAGAAGCATTCCTACTATCCTTTTTATCAAAAATGGAGAGGTTGTCGATAAGCACGTTGGAACTGCGACTAAAGCTACGTTGTCTCAGAAACTTGATGCACTCTTGTAGTAAGCCATCAAGTAAATAAAATATAGAGTCCTTATTACGTCGTAGTGAGGGCTCTTTTTTTATATACACGATATAGTACTTCGGTTTGAATCTGAAATTTTTAGGTGAGGACAAGATTCTCAGTCAATTCTTACTGACTTATGTACTCTATCATCGCCTATGTCAGTTATATAGCGGTGTCAGTGGCACACTTGTCATTCACTCTCTTTTAATCTTTCTACTTTTACGATATGAGTTTTTTTGATGTATATGATCTGAAGTCTATAGAAAACTTAGACTTACTCGCACGCAAGGTGGTAGAGGGTTTCATCATAGGATTGCACAAGAGTCCATTCCATGGGTTTTCAGTAGAATTCGCCGAGCATAGGTTATATAATAGTGGAGAGAGTACTAAGAATTTGGATTGGAAGATCTATGCCCGCACTGACAAGCTGTTTGTCAAGAAGTATGAGGAAGAGACCAATCTAAGGTGTCAGATCGTCCTCGACAGTTCGTCGTCGATGCTATTCCCTAAGGATCTCAAAATCAAAAATCTAACACTCAACAAGTTCCAGTATTCAGCGCTAGGAGCTGCGAGCTTGATGAATCTATTGAAGCGGCAGCGAGATGCTTTTGGCTTAAGCCTATTTGATACAAAACTCAAGATTCACACGCCTAACAAGTCGAGTAGTACACATTACAAGTTATTGCTGAGCTATCTCGAAAATGAGATTCAGTCAGCAGCCTTAGAGCAGACTGCCGACATACCGGCAACACTCCATCAGATCGCTGATCGAGTTCATAAGAGATCTCTGATTATCATCTTTTCGGACTTTTTTGATCGAGCAGAAGATCACGACGAACTCTATTCCGCACTCCAGCATCTGAATTACAACAAACATGAGGTGGTCGTATTTCATGTCATGGATGAGCCGTTGGAGATGGCATTCGAATTCGAAAACAGGCCACACCTATTCGTGGATATGGAGACTGGAGAGCAGATTAAACTGCAGTCCAATGAGCTCAAGTCAGCCTATCAAGCCAAGGTCAAGGAGCGTCAAGACCGCATCATTCAAAAATGCCTACAATACAAAATAGACTATGTACCGACCAATATCCGCAACGGATACCACGAGGTACTCAGACGATACTTAACAAAACGATCTAAAATCAGCAAATAATTATGCGAATCAAGCTCTCTGACCATAGCACTGATCCTCCAAAAGGAGTCAATGAAGAAAAAATAAGAGATAAAACTAAGGACCTCGCCAAGGAGATTGCCGACTTACAATATGATCTGTACAAGGAAAGCAAGCAAGCCTTATTGGTGATCTTTCAAGGCATGGATGCCAGCGGCAAAGATGGCTCCACTCGCAATGTATTCAGACATTGCGGTCCCACGGGCATCTCCGCACATTCATTCAAGAAGCCTACAGATCTGGAGTTTTCACATGACTTCCTATGGCGTGTCAATAAGATAACACCGCCAAAGGGGCATATCACCATATTCAATAGGTCTCATTATGAGGACATCCTAGTGCAACGTGTGCATGGATGGATCGATAATAAGCGTGCTAAGGCTCGTATTGATGCGATCAATGCCTGGGAGACCCTACTCGCTAAAGACAATAATACGCGCATCCTCAAATTTTATATGCACATCAGCCCGGAGCGGCAATTGGAGAAACTCCAAGAACGAATCGATGACCCAAGCAAAAACTGGAAGCATAAAGCGCAGGATTGGGAGGAGCGCAAACTATGGGACAAGTATAAGCACTACTATGAGGAAGCGATCAACAAGTGTAACGCCATACCGTGGATCATTGCACCTGTAGACAAGCGATGGTATCGCAACTACTTCATAGCCAAGACCGTATGCAAAGCGCTCAAGGATATGAAAATCAAAGTACCTACCGGTATACCTGAGTGAGATGGAGACCACCAAGATAAGAGTGGATAAATGGCTATGGAGTGTGCGCATATACAAGACAAGGACTCAAGCCACAGATGCTTGCAAGCGGAACAATGTCAAGATAAGATCCAAAGCTGTCAAGCCCTCTACTCTAATCTCAACTGACGAAATTGTCGAAGTCCATAAGAATGGGTTCAATCTTACTTTTAAGGTACTCAAGCTGATCTCCAAGCGGGTCGGTTCACCGATCGCTGTGACCTGCTATGAGAACCTTACGCCTGAAAGCGAGATGAATAAGTACAGTGATTGGTTCATCGGTAAGGCTCGTCCAGAGATGCGAGAAAAAGGTACAGGCCGCCCAACTAAACGTGAACGTCGAGAAATTGACTCCTTTAAAGACCGTATCTTTTGGGATGAAGAGGGTTCAGAATAAGACAATCAAAGTATAATTATGCCAACTAACAACAAGCAGACCGCCTCATTCATGATGCGATTCAATCAGAGCATCTATGAAGATAATGGAGAGGCAGAAGTACAATGGAGAGGCAAAGTCTCACATGTACAGGATGGAGAGTCTATCAACTTCACCGAGATGTCAGCGGCGATGACATTCATCCAAGAGAAACTAACAACGCTTACTAAGGAGGCCACTTCAGACAAGTCGGAGGAAGAGCAGGAAGGCATCATTGAGAAGTCGCTCGACATCTGGAAGAAAGTACGAACCACTGGACCCAAGCTGATCATGGATACGCTCAAAGATCCCAAAAAGCAGGTGAATCAGTTACAAGATCAGATCCAAGACCAACTGGCTCATGTCACCGAGGAGATCAGCTCTAAAGTTGAGATAACCCAGTGGAGAGCTGCGAGCAAGTCAGACTTCAAACAGGTAAAAGATGAGATCGCCGAGCTCAAAAGCCTCATCACTACCCTCACCTCGCAGGTCAATAAGTTGACTAAATAAAGTCAGTGTGGGCCAGAAGGACATCACCGTAATAACAGCATCAACTGAGCACAAGACTCAGTGCCAGATACATGTATATACCTTGGGCTCCTTTACTGTCGTACGAGATGGTATTAGCTTGAGCACCAAGGATTGGGGGCGAGACAAAAGCATCCAACTCATGCAATTCTTGATCTCCAATCGATCACGATCAGGACTACACAAAGATCAGATCATTGATCGACTCTGGGGTGAAGCAAGCGATCGAGATTTCAAAGTGGCCATGCATGGCATCAACAAGGCACTCGAGCCTAATCGCCCCAACCGCAGCGAACCCAGTTATATCTTGCGCAATGGGATAAGCTACCACCTTAATTTGGACAAGATATGGATCGATATCCAAGAGGCCGAGCAGTTCATCATCGCTGCCAATCAGTGCAATGATCAAGATACGAAGCAATGCATCGCCTTGTATCGTGCTGCGATCGCCCTCTATGAGGGCACCTATCTCCCAAACCGCCTCTACGAAGATTGGAGTGCCGAAGAACGTGAGCGAATGCAGGTCCTCTTCATCGGTGCCTATACGGATCTAGCAAGCCTCATTATTGACGCACAGCCCATGGAAGCTATCCGACTGATGCAAACCGCACTACAGATTGACCCGCTCTGGGAAGAGGCTTATCGCATACAGATCCAAGCCTATATCAATCGTGGCAATCGGCCCATGGCTATAAAAACTTATGATGCCTGCGTCACCACCCTCGACCGCGAATATGGCATCGCTCCCCTACCTCAGACCACCTCCCTCATCCAACGCATCAAACAACTCTAAAAGTCCGTGTCTCAACTTCATACTTTCCAACTTTTAACTTGGCACTTCGTATCTGTAACTCATCTGTAACAAGCCATATTGATATTTGCATCATAAATCGCAACAATACATAACATGGCTACAAAAACATCAAATACAAAGACAGCTGACCAGCGCAAGACACAGGTAAAAGACAACGTGAAGAAATTCCATGATGGCATCCTTAAGACTTCTGAAGAGATCCTAAATGGCTCAGTAAAAGCAGGAGAGAAGTGGCAAGAACTCATTGCTAAGGCGATCAAAAAGTCTGAGCCTATCGCTGAAAAAAATATCGACATCCTATTTGATACTGCGGAAAAAGTTAAGGATGAGGTTGAAACAGGTGCGAATAGAGTAAAGGACTTATTGGGTCTTGAGGATAAGTTATTTAACGATTTGAAGGATAAAATCATCAACAATGATCTATTCAAAAAATTCAAAGGCGAAGTTGAAGAGATCGTAGATGAAGTGGCTGATACAGCTATCGTAAAAAAAGCACGTAAAGCAGCTACAAAAGCTAAAGTTGAGATCTCTGACGCAATCGTAGAAATCAAGGAAGATGCTCTTGAAGCAGTTGAGGCCATCAAGGATACGGTTACTGACAAGCCAGCAGCAACAAAAAAGGCTAAAGCAGTTGCTAAAGACACCAAGAAGAAAGCGCCTAAAGCGACTACTAAGAAAACTGTTACTGCAGACTTAAAAGCTATTAATGGCATAGGTCCAAAGCTCGAAAGCGTCTTAAACGAAGCTGGCGTGTATACTTATGCTGACCTCATCGCAAAGGGCACTAAAGGTCTCCAAGAGATCTTGAATAATGCCGGATCACGCTATAAGTCTTTCGATCCATCAGAGTGGGTTGAGCAGGCTAAGGCACTCTAAACAGACAACATTCACATTCACATTCACTTAATAAATCATAATACCATGGCAACTAAGACAACGAAAAAAGTAGCTAACAGAGTAGAAAAATTCAATGTTGATCAAGCAATTCAGAGAGTAAAGGAAACATCTATCGATGTAAACAACTTCGCTCTTGAAGCAACTGAAGACCTTGTAAATGAGACAATTGCAAGAACTGAGCAGTGGCAAGGAATCGCTACAAAAGCTATCGAGGGCGGTATCAAGTTGGCGTCAAAGCAACAGGATATCGTATTTGACACCTTAGAATCTTTAAAAGGACAATTCATCTACGGCAGAAATAGATTTGCTGATTTAGTGAGCAAGAATTAATTCAAGAGAACCTTTCAAGGATAGCCGGAGATACCTGTCAAAGGGTATCTACGGCTTTTTAATTTGCGCTGCGGGAGATATCCCGCACATATTTTGAAACTAACTATATATTGCAACCGTATCAGGACTATTAGAACCTTTACACCAACTCAAAACTCTAAACGTATGTCCATATCGGTACAGAATCTGACAGCGGTAAAAAAGCCATCACTATTTTGGCTTGCCACAGAAACAGGCCGTGCACTCTTTGAATGGAGTACTAACATCCCATTCAAGTTCTTAGATCGACACAAGAAAGGATCTGGCGATGGTCACCCTGTGCTACTTTTGCCAGGATTTATGGCTACAGATTCTTCTAACAAGCCACTTAAGAAATACTTGAATAAGCTGGGTTATGACGCCCACGGCTGGGAAATCGGTCGCAATTTTGCTAAGGTGGAATACATCGAGGTCCTCATCGATAAAATCCGTGAACTTCATGAAGAGAGCGGTATGAAGGTGAGCTTGATTGGATGGAGCTTAGGAGGAATCTATGCGCGACAGATCGCTAAGGAAGTACCGCAATTGATCCGACAGGTGATCACTATGGGTTCTCCTTTTGGAGGAGTGACTGAGCAAAATAACGCTCGCTGGATACACAACATAATTACCGTAGGCAAAGGCACTCAAAATGTTGATCCTAAGCTGCTGGCAGATATTCCGATTCCCCCTAAAGTACCCTTTACGGCGATATACACGAAGCAAGATGGTATCGTACCGTGGGAGGTGTGTTATGAGAAGTGCGAGAGCCCAATCATTCAAAACATCGAAGTACGTGGGAGTCACTTAGGTCTTGGAGTCAATCCAACCGTCTTGAATATTATCGCGGATCGACTCACCTATAGAGAAGAAAACTGGCAGCCCTTTGAGCCAGAGAACCTGCTCACTGACGTACTCTTCTACCCTTCGCTATAAGCCAAAAAAAAAGCCCCAGCATACGCTGAGGCTTTGGTCGTAGTTCTCTCCCATTGTTACATTGAGAGCTGTACTGTTATTAGAGCTGACTTGCTCTATACTCGGCCTGCGCCTTATATTTTTCTTCGGTAACTTTTGAGTAGAGCGTCTTAGCCTCGGCTGCATTACCAGACTTTTCTAATTGCTCAGCTAAGTAAAACGTATACTTGTCTGGCACGGCTCCTCCTTTCAATTCTACTGCTTTTCTCATCGCCTCGATACCCTCCGTATACTTCTCCATGGCACCAAAAGATCGTGACAGGTAGTAATTGACATCTGCATTTGCAGGGGCATCAGTATTATACGCCTGAGCCATGCTGATGGCAGAGTCATAGTCTTTAGCGACATAGGTTTTTCCGATTAGCACTTCTGCTTTCTTATATCTGCTTGATACCTTTTCAGCTTTGCCTTCGGCGTCAGCCTTTTTCGCCGCCATGATATAACTGTTAACCGCCTTAAGCTTATCTCCTTTGGCTTCTTCTGCTCTGCCGATGCCCTCAAAGTTAGAGGAGTAATTCGGGTTGAGCTCGATCCCTTTGTTATAGAGTGCTATGGCACCATCGTGATCACCTGCTTTTCTTTTCGTATTCCCTAGGTTATAGGCTGCTACTGCACCATTCTTCTTAGCAAGACCGATGATCTGCTCATTTTCTGCAGTCATAGCCAGTTCCAGCGCCATTTCCATTTTAGATAAGCCATTTTCGTAGTCCTTAGCTTTTAGCATGCTTAGTCCTTCGTTATACGTACCTGCTGCAGTAGGAGCGTCTTGAGCAAAAACTGAAGTTGCACCCATCAGCATGATCATGATCATTAGTGATACATAGTATCTCATTGTCGACATAATTCTATTGATTTTTAATTTTAAAATTTAAAGATAAAAACCTCAAGCACTCCGAGGGGATTATCCTATCTAAGGAAGTGTTAAAACCTGTCATATGTAAGACAGTCTACACATCTGAGTCAGTGTATATAGTCGGTCAGAGTTGCCGACAGACTCCTCATTATTTGTTATCATTAAGATACTTTATTAATTCACCTTAGAATACACAGAAATGATCAGGGAGTTTTTAGACCGAATAGATGTTGAGGATATTGAGGGCGTTACCGGTATGGATGCCGCCTTCCTTTACGGAGAGTCTCCGACCAGCCCCATGCACATAGGTTCAGTGGCTGTTATTGAGGGCGATTTAAAATTCCAAACCTTCAAAAAGATCATAGCGTCACGCCTACACATGCTCCCGAAGCTTCGCAAACGATTGATGGATGTCCCCTTGGGTGTGGACTACCCTTATTGGGTAGATGATCCCAATTTTGATATCTCCTTGCACCTGCAGCATGTGGCACTTCCAGGGCCCGGCGGCTGGGCAGAGCTGCGAGCCTTGGCATCCAGTATCTTCTCAGAGCCCCTTGATAAGACACGGCCACTCTGGAGCTATACCTTCGTCGAGGGTTTAGACAATGTCTCTCAGGTCCCTAAGGGCAGTGTAGCCGTCATCGCCAAAGTGCATCATGTCGCCATCGATGGTATGGCCGGTGCGGGTATGTTGGCGGTATTATTTGATCTGGCACCATCGGAAAAGGAGCCACCAGCTCCTAAACCCTTTAAGCCCGAGCCACTACCTAACGAACTCAAACTCATCTATAAGAGTGCCATCAGCTTTGCCAAAAATCCCCTAAAGCTGCCTAAACTGGTTACCGAAACGGTCACCTCTACGATTAAAGCAGGTGTCCTGACACGGGTCAAGCGTATGGATATGCCCACAGCGCCCTTTACAGCGCCTGCGACGCCATTCAACGGGATCATATCTGCCTCTCGCAAGTGGAACTCGACCATCTTAGAATTTGAGCGGGTCCGCAAGTTGAAATCTATCATGGGATGTACCCTCAACGATGTCATCCTAAGCATCTGCGCAGGAGCCCTACATAAATATCTCGCAAGCAAGGATAAACTCCCACTCAAGCCATTGGTCGCCATGGTGCCGATCTCTAATCGTGATAAAACTGACAAATCTGCTGACGGCAACAAGCTCTCCGCCATGCTCGTACAGCTCGCCACCAACATCGAAGACCCGATCGAACGACTCGAGGCCATACAGGCTAATGCCATCCGTGGCAAGACCTATAACAATGCCCTCGGCGCTAAATCACTCAGCAACCTGGCAGAAGCAGTACCATTCGGTATTGCCAATCAGGCGGCTAAGATGTACTCTCGATATAACATGGCTAAGGCACACAATCCTGTGTTTAATCTCGTCATCACCAATGTCCCAGGACCACGGGTGCCCCTCTATATCAACAAGCACAAACTCGTCTCGGTCATGGGTACCGCACCGATCATCGATGGTATGGGACTGATGGTTGCCATATTAAGCTACAACGGTCAACTGACGATCAGTTCTACGTCTGACGCTCGATCTATGCCAGACATCGATGTATTCAATCGGTATATCCTCGAGTCGGCTAATGAACTGGAAAAACACATCCTCAACTATAAGGCGAAGGCTGACAAGAAGAAAAAGAAAGGTAAGCCCGCTTCTGATGTCTTCTTTGAGAATATCAAGAAGTTCATCAAGAAAGATCCCAAAGCAATTAAGGCGAATAGCGGCATCTATCAGTTCAACATCACAGGACCTACGCCCGCTACGTGGAGTGTAGACCTCAACAAGCAACCAGGGGTACTGCGCCGAGGTGAAGCTAAGAGTCCCGATGTCACCCTCACCATACGTGAGAAGCATCTCCTCAACTTAGGCTCAGGAGCACTGGATATCCAGACAGCCTTTGTTCAAGGTCGTGTAGAGATTGATGGCGATCAAAAGAAGGCGATACGATTGGTGAAGATATTGAGCTTGTTGCCAAAGATGTAGGGTTTAAAAGTGATCAAAAATTGAGGGTTTTGATCATATATACACTAGTTAGCGATAAGATAAAACGAAAGAAATGGAGATAAAACCATTTATAAGATGGGCAGGAGGGAAGCAAAAGCAATTTAGTCAGCTTAAAACCTACTTTCCAGATACAGATGAAATTGAATGCTACTATGAACCTTTTATAGGAGGAGGAACAATGTTCCTAAATACATTGTACAATCAATCCTATATCTCTGATATAAATAGACACCTAATTAATGTTTATGAAAAGATCAAGCAAAATCCTACTAAAGTCTTTAATCACTTAAAACCATTTTATAAGGGTATTTCTTCAAAGAAGTATTATTCTTTAAGAGAAGAATACAATGAAAAGAAATATAGCTTCACTTATAAACAAGCAGCAACTTTTATAATATTAAATAAATCAAGTTTTAATGGAGTATTTAGAGTAAATCAAAAAGGTGAATACAATGTTCCATTTGGAAAAGAGAAGCCAAGCCTTCCCTCGTTAGAGTCACTAAAAATCATAAGTGATAAACTGGAGAATACAACAATAAATTGTCACTCATTTGAATTGATTCGAACTTCAATAAACGATCAAGACTTTGTCTATTTAGATCCTCCTTATCCACCAATAAGTGACACTGCATTCTTCCAACATTACACAAAAGATAGATTTCATTTGAATGAACAAGAGAAAGTATTTTACTTGTTCGAATATCTTTCAAATCGAAATATAATGACATTAATATCGTATCCTGATTTACCAATAATTAGAGAAACATATTCTGATTTTAATATAGAGGAACTTCCGACTTACCGTTCAGTTAGATCAAAAGGGAAAGTTCAAAAGATCAAAGAATTAGTTATTAGAAACTACTAAAATGAAGAGATTACTAAACCGGCTAAAATCTAAATTACCAGATGCCATTATAGATTATTGGAAAAATAAAGGAGAAAAAGGGCAAGACAATATTATTTTATTCCTGTGGACATTGTTCGGCAACTTAGCTCCTTTAATCATTGGTATCTTATTCCTAATATTTCCTATTTCCTCTGAAGTAGGAATAAGTGATTTCTATAAAGATGGCCAATTTTATATATATGCCGTAACATTATTGGCTGGTGCATCCTACTGGTTTTATACATTTAAAGTCCTAAATAGAGGCAAAAACTCTCTCTATCTAATAATAAGTATTCTGCTAATTGCATTATCCTCATTTCTCTATGCATTTCTGATATCCGGCGATTTAATTGGAAAACTATTTATCCCAGTATCGTCAATAATCCTATTTATAGCTGGAGCATACATTTTCTATCAAAGCATAGAACTAACTGGAGAGAAAATTGATGTACTTGAAGCACAGAAAAGAAACGTAGATTCTATAATGAATTCAATCAATTAATATGAGTGATTACATTAAACTAAAATATTTAAAGGTATCTCAACCAATTGGTGAATTCTATAACTGCGTTATATCTGCAAGTGAATTAATTGACATAACATTTGTAGATGTAAGGAGACTTGAACAAAATACGGAACAAAGAGAGGTAGAAATATTCTCAGGAATACAAAGAAAATTATCTCCCAAACGTGTGACTGAGATTGGAAAATATGTAAACACTATTGATGCAACTTTTCCAAGTAGCATTATTCTTCATATTGATCCGAAAAACATCAAGATTAAGGGTGACCATTTACAAATTAAAAATAGTAAAGAAGTTGCAAAGGTACTAGATGGGCAGCATAGAATTGCTGGGTTAGAAAAATTCGACCAAGATGGAGTGAGTTTTGACACCATAGTCACAATCTTCGTAGGTATGGAGTTGGAAGATCAGGCACTAGTTTTTGCTACAATTAACAAAACTCAAACCAAGGTCAACAAATCACTGGTGGCAGATTTGTTCTCATTCGCAAGAAATAGGAGTCCTCAAAAAACAGCTCATTCAATAGTCAGAGCTTTAGATCAAAAAGAAGGAAGTCCATTCGAGGGCAAGATTAAAATTCTTGGGACTGCAATCGATAAAGAAAAAGAGACAATTACTCAAGCAACATTTTCTCAAGCACTAATAGAATTTTACTCTAAAGATCCCATGGTTGATCGTGATTTATACAAACGAGGTAAAAAATTAGAAAAATTCGGTGATAAGGAATTAGAAAGGAGGCCGTTTCGAAATATGTTTGTGGATGAAAAAGATTCTGATATAGCTCAAATAGTTTGGAATTTCTTTTACGCGGTCCAACAGAAGTGGCCTAATGCTTGGAATCAAGTTAGGACTGAAATGGTGTTAAATAAATCAACTGGGTTTTTAGCCTTAATGCGAGTATTGAGGAAAGTTTATCCAAATCTTAATTCAAACTATGGGGTAGTTACTAAGGAGGCATTTGTTGAGCTATTATCCAATGTTGATATTGAAGAAACAGACTTAAATCGTGAAATATATATTCCAGGATCTTCAGGTCAATCCAAATTATTTAACGACATAATTGATCAAATAGGGTGAAATCCTATCGCTAACAAAGGATGACGATGGCATACCCTTCGGGATACGCCACGTATCCTCACTACGTTATCATCAAGTAAGAAAAATGAAAAAATACAGTATCACCTTTTATATTTCTACTGAATAGCGCATTTAAGTTACACTGAATAATTGTTTTGAGGTTAATGGTTGGTGATGTGTCGATGGAAATATGCTAAACGAAATAAACGACCCTAATATCAATCAACTACTTAGCTTGAAAGACCATATAGAGAATGTGTTAAAAACATTACGAAAGGCTCACAATAGATGATCACACCTCAATAGATAGTTACATTCGACGACGGACCTGCCCGCCTGTGGCGGGGCCTACGAATAACGACAAATCAACAGAAGGCGATTATCTTAGTAACGATATTGAGCTTATTGCCGAAGATGTAGTGATTGTCTAATCAATGTGAATTCATGAATCTAACAACCGAATT
>CAZJTO010000012.1:0-21341 GCA_964548935.1 uncultured Saprospiraceae bacterium | reverse complement strand
GCCTACTGAATCTTACAAATCCTTCACACATCTGAATCCCGTATGATTCAATCCTGTATCAACAGTGCTACCCATACGTCGAGCATTTCGATAACCTGAACAGTAATCATCATTGCATAGAAATGATCCACCACGGATCACCTTCTCTTGCTGATATGGCATCTGAGGATTAAATGCTCTGTCAGGCATCAGATTTCCATGGGCGTTTTTCTTCTTAGAATAAAAGCTTATGTCGTACCAGTCAGCACACCATTCCCAGACATTGCCGGCCATATCATATAAACCATATCCGTTAGCGTCAAATGATTTTACCGGTGCAGTGCCGATATATCCATCTTGAGCCGAATTAGAAATGGGAAACAAGCCCTGATAAAAATTCGCCTGAGCTTCTCCTGTGTTTATAGATTCATCTCCCCAAGGATAAATCTTGTTATTTAATCCTCCACGAGCAGCCCATTCCCATTCTGATTCTGTTGGTAATCTTTTATCTGCCCAATCCGCATAAGACTTAGCGTCCTCCCAAGCAATCTGCACAACTGGATGATTCATAATTTGTAAGATGTCTGAATCTGGGCCAGTTGGATGTCGCCAATTAGCACCGATCTCCCAACGCCACCATTGACTAATATCTGCTAAGCCATTGACGTATGATGGTGTAGTAAACACCAAAGCTCCTGGCAATAACAGACTGTCAGGCGGTTTAGGTGTGCCGGGAGGTAATTGCTCTTTTAGTTCATCCCAGTTAACCGAACGCTCTGCTACGGTGACATAACCAGTTTCCTGAACAAAGGTTAAATAGTCTTGGTTGGTGACTTCTGTTTCATCCATTAGGAAGGCATCAATAGTAACCTTGTGTTTAGGGAATTCGCTGTTGCTAGCTTGATCATTATCTCCTCCCATATGCAATATCCCTGCAGGGATATTGACCATACCCTCTTCCGTTGAGCTGTTGTGCACCTCATCAGTGGCTAATCGACAGGAGAACAGAACACATAATAATATTACATATAGCATCCGTATATAAGCCATAACGCTCAAAGTAATAATATTCTCCTTGTGTTCTACCCTCTCACTATAGACTCAGAAATATGATGCATCACATCAGTTATTTGCTTTAGTAATTAAACTATTTCGACTGTAAATGATCTTAATAGCAAATAATTCTATAGTGGTTGCATCTGTTGTTTTGTTTAACTTTAACACTTAATTAGTTAAACAAAGACAACCATTTTGAGTATTATTGTATATCATAACCAGAATAACTGACAAAACATTAGCTATTATGACCGCAGATCTTCATAACTACACTGACTACTTGATGAGATTGGCATACTCATTTACCAATGATACGAATGATGCTAAGGATCTATTTCAAGAAACTATGTTGAAAGCGATTTCTAAGTTTCATCAATTTAAGCCTGGCACCAATCTTAAAGCATGGGTAACTACCATCATGCGCAATGCCTATATCAATCAATACCGCAAGAATAAGAGGCGACGTGCGTACTCTTTGGATGAGTTCGATCGAGGTGTCTATACACCTACGGAAGATAATATGTCTGAGTCAAATATGATTTCAGAAGAAATTATGAAACAAATGGAAACCTTGCGGCCAAACTACAAGTCATTATTAGAAATGATTATGAATGGCTATCAATATGATCAGATTGCAGAGCACTATCAATTGCCATTAGGTACGGTTAAAAGTCGCATTCACCTTGCTCGCAAGGAATTATATCAAAAGCTCCAACTTGCAGAAATACTAAACTAGATTAGGTAGTTTAAATCTCTAAGCTTGGCCTAACATTGCTTTTACCTGTTGAATTACATTATTGGGAGTAAAGCCAAACTTCTCATCTAGCACTGTATATGGTGCCGAGTATCCAAAGTGGTCTAGACCCCACACTTTTCCATTATGGCCAACCAGCCCCTCTAGGTTAACAGGTAGCCCAGCAGTCAATCCAAATTTAAGGACGCCATCTGGTAGTATCTCCTGCTGATAGCTTTTATCTGTGCTTCGGAAAAGTCCCTCGCTTGGTACTGATACAACTCTCACGTTTATAGAATCCTTCAGCTCTTTAGCGGCCTCATACACTGTTGCTACCTCAGATCCATTCGCTACCAGTATGACATCAGGATTAGGAGCTGACTCATAGACTATATACGCACCCATTGCTGCCTTGGTCGCATCTTCTTGCCGATTAAGTGTGTCGATCTCTGAAATATTCTGTCGTGAGAAAATTAGACCTGTCGGACTATCCATATTGGTCAGTGCTAATCTCCATGCCTCCGTAGTTTCTGGTCCATCCGCAGGACGTAAAGCCAATAGAGAGTTGTGCCCTTTATGGTTTTTGAGCTTTTCCATTAGGCGTAACTGAGCTTCTTGCTCCACAGGTTGATGAGTAGGGCCGTCCTCCCCTACCCTAAAAGCATCATGTGTCCACATAAAGATCACCGACTGTTCCATAAGCGCAGCGACTCGAATGGCAGGCTTCATATAATCACTGAAGGCGAAGAATGTCGCACACACCGGAATAACGCCACCATGCAGAGCCATACCCGTACATAATGCTGCCATGGTTAATTCTGCCACACCAGCTTGTAAGAAGGCACCACTGAAATCCCCTTTTTTAAATGCCGAGGTTTTCTTTAGAAAGCCATCTGTTTTATCACTATTCGAAAGATCAGCAGACGATACAATTAAGTTCTTTACATGATCGGCTAAATATGCCAATACTCGTGAAGAAGCATTCCTTGTGGCATCAACTGGTTTTTGTTCAATTGACTCCCAGTCAATATATGGCAACTCTCCTTCTATGAAGGATTCCAGTTGCTTTGCCTGCTCAGGATTCTTCGCTTGCCACTTGGTAAATTTCTCTATCTCTTTATCGGCTTCAGTTCTCCGGTTTTTCTTGATCTTCTCGTAGTTAGCCTTGACGTCATCGAATATCACAAATGGATTGGCCGGGTTACCTCCTAGTCCTTCAATAGTCTTTTCAAAAGAGGCGTTTGACTTACCCAGTGGTTTCCCATGAAGTTCGACTTCCCCTTCATAACTTTTGCCCGCATCATCTTTAACTCCTTTACCCATGATCGTCTTACCGATGATAAGGGTAGGCTTGGCTGTTTCATCAATGCCAGCTTGGATAGCTCCTCTCAAGGCATCATGGTCATTGCCATCAATAGTAACGACATGCCAGTCCCAAGACTCGTATTTTTTAGCAGTGTCCTCACCTGTCACGTCATCTACGATTGTCGAGAGTTGTATATCGTTAGCATCATAAAACATAATGATATTCCCCAATCCCAGATGTCCAGCGATCCGTCCGCCACCTTGAGAAATCTCCTCTTGGATTCCACCATCAGATATATATATGTAGGTTTTGTGCTCTACAACTTTTCCAAATCTCGCTGCAAGGAATCGCTCTGCAATAGCTGACCCAATACCAAAGGCATGTCCTAAGCCCAGGGGACCTGACGTGTTTTCTATACCACGCTCGATATCAACTTCGGGATGTCCCGGTGTAGGACTACCCCACTGTCGGAAATTTTTGAGTTCATTTATAGAGTAGTTACCAGTGAGCGCCAGTGTGCTGTACAGCATAGCTGACATATGACCTGCATCGAGATAAAAACGATCACGCTTGTGCCATGACATGTTATCAGGATCATACTTCAAAAAATCTGAGTATAAAATGTGCATAAAATCTGCACCACCCATTGGCCCACCAGGGTGTCCTGAATTGGCTTTTTCCACCATGGCCGCTGATAGAATACGTATATTATCTGCTGCCTTTAAAGAAAGTTCTTTATCACTCATGTAATGCTATAGGTCTTGGTCTATAATATGAGATGCAAGGTATAAATCTTTATATGTAATCAAGCTTACATATGAGGTCTATTTGTGTTGATTAATGGCATCTATCATCGTCTGAGCTAATTCAGTCATTTCTGATTCAGTATTATAGATGTTAGGCGATACTCTTATACTATTCCCTCGATACGAAAGGATGAACTGATTGGCGTCCAAGATTTGTTTAACCATTTCTAATTCGATTCCCTCTGGCAATCTTAATCCCACCAGATGATGCGCTCGCTGCTCTCGAGAGGCAAGCTGCAAGCCATGTTCTTGCAATAGACTAAGCGATGGGGCGCTGATACGATCACAATACTCTTGTATACGGCTCGGAGTCCATTCTATGAGTTGCTGGAGACCATGGATAGCCATTGGCACATTAATAAAATTAGGAGCTTCGCCCATATCATAACGGTGAGCTTTTGGCTTAAACTCCGATTGATAATTGACCAGACCTGAAAAATCTTCGCTATTCAGACGATTCAGCCAACTATGCTCGATAGGATCACCATCACAGAGATGATCGGCGAAGAAGCAAAACCCAAGAGTATAAGGTCCCATCAGCCATTTATAAGAACTCGCCACAAGCACATCAGCCTTAATGCTGCGCTGATCATACGGTAAGGCACCAAACGACTGTGTGCCATCAATAACCAATAGTCCATCATATCTGTCTAATGTCTGGCGTATTGCTGCCAAATCAAACAGCGTACCGTCAGCCCAATGCACATTGGAGATGGTCACAAGCAATGTATCCTGATTAATCGCTTGGAGGATGCGCTCATTCCAATCTTCCGTTCTGTTACTTGATTTCGGAGCTTCTACGATGATAATATCAAGATTGTGCCGTTGAGCATAGGCTTCCCAGATGTAGTAATTACTTGGAAACTGCTCGGCAGGCATCACAATATTTTTTTTACCGTTAGGCTTGATTGCTTGTGCAGCATTGGCCATGCCGTATGATACGGACGGAACAATGGCTACATTCTGCCAGTCCTCGATATGTAGCAATTGAGCATAGAGTTGTTTTAGTTCAACAACCTGATCAAAGAAGTGCGCCTTATTGAACTGATTAGGGCGACATTTCAAGGCCATGGCCTCTTGTCCTATTTTCAATGCTTCGTTAAGCATCGGCGACATATAAGCGCCATTGATAAATTTGACTTCATCATCAAGAGAAAAATAGCTTCTTTTACAGTCTAACATATATTGAACTTAATAAAATGAAGTTAGCGATTATTCAGGACGGGCCAGAATATTTTGATCTCAAGAAAACGGTAGAGAAAACACACGATCTATTGGCAGATGCTGCCAGTCGTGGTGCAGATGTCGTGGTCTTTGGAGAATGCTGGCTTACCGGTTATCCAGTGTGGCTCGACATATGTTCTGACATGAATCTCTGGGATGACCCTGATGTAAAGGCGCTTTGGTCTAAAATGTATGCTAATTCGATATCAGTAGAAACGGAGGAATTCAAAAAACTCTGTGCTCATGTCAAGGAGTTAGGGGTACATGTGATCATCGGAGCTAATGAGCGTGTACACTCTGGCCGTGGTAATGGCACCTTGTACAACAGCATACTCACTATAGATCAATCTGGAAATCTCGTCAATCATCATCGTAAGCTGATGCCTACTTACACGGAAAAGCTAGTACATGGTCTCGGTGACGGTTCAGGACTGAATGTAATGGATACAAAACATGGAAGAATCGGATCATTGATCTGTTGGGAACATTGGATGCCACTGGCACGTCAGACCATGCACGATGCTGGGGAAGATCTGCACATCGCTCTATGGCCTCATGTCAAGGATCTACACCACGTGGCAAGTCGGCATTATGCCCATGAAGGCAGGTGTTATGTCGCTGCAGTGGGTCAGGTTATGCACGTGTCAGAGTTGCCAGAAGGACTCAAGATATCACCAAAGATTACCGTACCTGCTGACGGCATCATTATGAAAGGCGGTAGTGCCATATATGGCCCTAATGGTTCTGTTGTAGTAGAGCCTCGATTTGGCAAGCGAGAAATAATCGTCACCGAATTAGACCTAAGCACTTGCGTCGGCGAACGTATGAATCTCGACGTCACGGGGCATTATCAACGCAGTGACGTATTTGAGTTTAAAGTTGATCGAACGAGGACAGAGTAGTCTCGATAGGCTGAAATCCGAACATTTCTGAAAACTCCTTGATAAGCAAATGTTCTACTTCTTGTCGATCAACCTTGCGACCCAACTCCTGGGATATACTCGTCACAGTCTTGTCCTGATCATTGATGCCACAAGGGATAATATCGTTGAAATAACTTAAGTCGGTATCAATATTGAGTGCTAATCCATGCATGCTCACCCAGCGACTCATGTGTATGCCGATGGCACAGATCTTTCGCTTATTGGTACTGTTGACATCAATCCAGACTCCCGTAAACTCTTCGATACGATCACCCAGGATACCATAATGCGAGAGGACATTAATCACGATTTGTTCAAGTTCACGCACATATCTATGGAGATCATGATAAAAGTGATCCATGTCAAATATGGGATAGACCGTAACTTGGCCTGGCCCATGATAGGTGATATCTCCTCCCCTATTGATCTTATAAAATGTGACAGACTCTGCTGCTAATTCTTCCTCAGATTTTTTGAGATGTGAGATATCACCAGACTTGCCGAGGGTATAGACCGGTGGATGCTCACACAAGAGTATATGATTAGGCTTATCAAGTACACCACTGCGCTTGGCGCTGATCAAGCTCTTCTGTAGATGAGATTGCAGCTCCCAGACTTCTTCATAACTATGTCGCTGCCCGATGCGTGTGATGAGTACAGGATGTTCAGCCATATGTACTATTTACGGAGGTTCTTTACACTAAGAAGATTCAGGGCATTTGGTTCGAACCCTTCTACATTCTTGTCTATAAATATGGCAGCTTCATCATAAAACAAAAAGATTACTGGCGCATCATGGACGATCATTCGGTCGAGTTCTTGATAGGCTTCAACCTTTAGGAAAGGATCAGCTATCCCTAATGCTGACTCATATAGCTCATCGTATTCATCCCTCTGATAATGTGTGTAGTTAGGTGGTGCAGGATTCCTCCCATAAAACATAGACAAGAAACTCTCTCCATCAGGATAGTCTGCAATCCATGACGCTCTGAACATGGGTATCTGTCCCTGGCGCATAGCTGAACGGAGCGCTGCCGACTCCATGACCTCAATCTCAATTGCTAACCCAAGATATTCCCATTGCTTGGCGATATAGGTTGTCAAGTCCAAATAGTCTTTAGTCGTGTGGATCACGAGTGGCACCTCCAGTTTGCCCTTATCAAATTGTCCTATCAACTCTCTTGCCTTTTCAAGATCATGACGATAGCCTTTAACAAGGTCGGGATTATATGCAGGCAACCCTCTTGTGATCACACCAGCATCGGCTGGCTGCCCTACCCCATTTCTTAGGCTATTGAGCATGAGTTCTCGATCGATTGCATAATTAAGGGCTTGCCGGAAGCCCAGCTCCTTAAGCAGCGGATGAGCACCGGGAGCCTTGGGATTCATACCCAGATACTCGAAATTGAGAAAGGGGGCTTTAACCAGATTGACTTGATCATATTTTTCTCGTAGCTCACCTGATGGCGACAAGGCGGTATTAATATAACCTGACTCAAGACCTGAGAAAAAATCAATGCGATCATTAATAAGCTCAAGAAATGCAATACTGCGCTCACCGATAAATGTAGTTCGTACTCCATCGAGATTGGAGAAAACACTTGAGTCCCGCCACTCAAAAAACCGATCATTGCGAAGGAGGAAAAGACCTTGAGACATATCCCATCGCTTAAACTCAAACGGTCCGGTACCCACTGGATTACGGTAAAACTCAGCGCCAAAGTGCTCAACACACTCACGTGGTATGATCGAACAATACTGCATAGTCAACAGACTCAGAAATGGTGCAAAAGGCTGACTCAGATGAACAACGAGTGATGTGTCATCAATGATGCTAAATGGAGGATCAGCCAGCTTATTGTCAAATATCCAAGACCCTGGAGCATTCAATATTGTATCTCGGAGTCGAGACAGGCTGTATGCCACATCTTCTGCCTTGACCACTCTATGTTCATAATCGAGACATTCGTTGTCGTGAAACATCACATCATCTCTTAAATGAAAGGTGTAGTTTAAGGCAGCACTATCCACCTCCCAACTCTTAGCAATTGAAGGCTGAATAGTAAGGTCAGAATCCAGTTGCACCAATGTTGAAAATATATGATGAGCAGCCCAGATGTTGTTTTGGCTTTTAGCAAAGGCTGGATCTAAGGAAGTGATGCTATTGTGCTGATTGTATATAAACACATTGACATCAGACGTATCTGACGTGCAAGCCACAACACTACATACCAACAAAATGAATGTGTAAAACTTCATTAAAAGTTGTTAATCATTACGATTGCTGAATGTAAAATATAATCTTGAGTTACGTTATTTTTATTGTTCTTTGTGAACATTTCCACACCCAATAGAACAAAACGATGAAGATCCAGTATCTAGGCCATAATGCCTTTCTCTTTGATATGAATGGAAAGACCGTGTTAGTTGATCCATTTATCAGCGGCAATCCATTGGTTAAGAACATTAATATTGACACAATTAAGCCAGATTATATCCTCATAACCCATGGCCATCAGGATCATGTCTTGGATGTGGAACAGATCGCTAAGGCTAATGGCAGCACAGTGATCTCCAATTATGAGATCGTCAATTGGTTTGGCCAAAAGGATATTAAAGGCCACCCTATGAATCATGGTGGACAGTGGAAGTTTGACTTTGGGACTGTGAAGTATGTCAATGCGGTACACTCTAGTGTGCTACCTGACGGAAGCTATGGCGGCAATCCTGGTGGTTTTGTAGTCTGGGATGAGCATGTTTCTTTTTATATAGCAGGAGATACGGCGCTTACCTGGGATATGAAATTAATACCCATGACTTGTCCAAGCTTAGATTTCGCTATTCTCCCAATCGGTGACAACTTCACCATGGGCATCGATGATGCGGTGATCTGTTGTGATTTTATTGAGTGTAACACAGTAATCGGAGCTCATTATGATACTTTTGGATACATCGAGATCAATCACGCAGAAGCCAAGAAAAAATTTGAACTTTCTGGTAAGACATTACACTTATTAGATATAGGCAAGTCGATAGACATATAATATGGGTAAAATCATTTCAATAGCAAATCAAAAAGGTGGTGTAGGGAAAACCACAACAGCCATCAATTTAGCAGCTGCGCTAGCGGTACTAGAGAGAAAAGTGCTGCTCGTTGATTCAGACCCACAGGCCAACACCACAACTGGTGTAGGAATCGATGAAAATAGTGTAGAAATCGGTCTATATGATTGTTTGGTAGATCCAAGTCTCACTCCAGAAGCCATCATAAGCACAGATGTCCCAAATCTAGATTTATTACCTTCTACCATTGATTTGGTGGGAGCAGAGATAGAATTAGTTAATAGACCTAAACGAGAATATGCCATGAAAAAGGCGCTCAAAAAGGTCAAAGGTGATTATGACTACATCATCATAGATTGTCTGCCATCACTTGGCTTAATAACGATCAATGCCTTGACTGCTTCTAATTCAGTCATGATACCCGTACAATGCGAGATATTCTCATTAGCGGGGCTGGGTAAGCTCAAGAAAACGATCGGAGGAATTAAGAATCAGTTCAATAATAAGCTCGAAATTGAGGGCATTTTACTGACTATGTACGACAAGCGTTTGAGAATGGCGAATATCGTAGTAGAGCAGATCAATGCTGTCGTAAGTGATCACGTTTTTGACACAGTCATCCATCGCAATTCCAAAATCGGTGAGGCTCCAAGTGTTGGAAAGCCAATCATCATGTATGATGTGACCAGTAAGGGCGCCAAGTTGTTTTTACAGTTGGCAACAGAATTCCTCAAACACAATAACGACAAAGTTCAAATCGAAGCTTGAGTCAATGGGAAAGAAGAAGGAAATCGGTAAAGGCATAAGAGCATTACTTGCCAATATAGAGCAAGAAAATAATAGTGCCCCAGAGACCACTCAAACTGAGAACAAGGCCAACGTGGCTGTCGATATTAATCTGATCGAGGCCAACCCATTTCAACCAAGAACAGAGTTTGACGAAGAAAAGCTATCAGATCTATGTGAGTCTATCAAGACTTTTGGTGTTATACAGCCGATCACCTTAAGAAAACTCAGCAACAAAAAATATCAGATTATCTCTGGTGAGCGACGCTGGAGAGCATCTAAGTTGGCGGGGCTAACTGAAGTGCCCGCGTACGTCAGAGAGGCCGATGATCAAGGTATGTTAGAGATGGCCTTGCTCGAAAACATACAGCGTGCGGATCTCAATGCTTTAGAGGTTGCCATCAGTTATCAGCGACTCATCGATGAGTGCGACCTCACTCACGAAGAGTTATCTCATCGTCTTGGTAAAAAGCGCAGTTCTATTAGTAATTATCTCAGAGTGTTGAAGCTCTCGCCATCAGCTCAGAAGGCGCTCAAGATGGACAGAATTTCACTGGGACATGCTAAGGTGCTAGCTGGCGTGGATCCGATAGAAAATCAAATTGGAATATTAGAAGAGATCCTCAGCAAGGAGCTATCCGTACGGGCAACAGAACGTCTGATACAATCTAAAGGCACCAGTTCAGGAGGGACAGGAGCAACATCAAAAGAAATACATCCCGAAGTCCGAAAGTATCAAGATCAACTATCCGACAAGGTGGGAAGAAAAGTAGCCATATCTCGTAATGACAAGGGCAAAGGAAGTATCAAGATTAACTTCAAAAATGACCATGAGCTCAATCAAATTATGGAGTCCTTGCTCTAATAGACTTCTGTGTAGTGTCCTACTTGTTGTACTGATATGTTGTTTTAGTTTAGAAGGCTATAGTCAGCTCGACGATATCCCTCTCAGTGGCAATAACAACAAAGAGAATTCTGTAAAGCGAGTCTTTCATGGTGAACCGGGAAGGGCCGCACTATACAGCTTGATACTCCCTGGCGCTGGACAATACTACAATAAGAGTTACTGGAAGATCCCTCTGGTATGGGCTGGTGAAGGATATGCGATTTACAACCTCACACAACAGATCCAGGGATTTAATACATTCAATGATTGCCGTATAGATCTGATCAACAATGGATCCTCTCCTGTACCTTCATCATGTGTTGGAATTGGGATAAACGGGGTTGATATAACAATGACCAATGTTGCTTTCGATGAAGCGCAGGAGTTCAGAGAAAGTAGAGAAACTGCTTGGTTGATATTAGGCGCAGTTCATCTGCTTAATGTCGTAGACGCATTTGTACATCGGCACTTAATCAACTTTGATACTGAAGACGACATCAGCTTTCAAGTCAGGAAACAATCTTCGTGGCAATCCACTCAATACACCTTGGCGAGAGTACGAATCCCGCTCAACAAGTGATTACTCTATTCTGACGCCTTTTTCAAAACCAATAACAAAAGCATCGTCATAGTCCGAGTCTTTAATATTATTAATGGCCCGCTTAGCAGTCCCTCTATTGATATAATCTCCAGTCAGATAGAGATAGTTTCGATCAGCAGTTTGATAGATGATAACCTCTGGATAATCAAAAAATATCTTGTGATCTATCGGAAGTTGAAATCTGCTAGAATGCAGAGCTATTCGATATCCTGAATATTCTGTCGATGATGCTTTAGTAGTACTCGCATCAGTTGGTGTAGGCTCAGGAGTGCTTACACCTTCTTGAATTTGCACCACAGGGTTAGGCGTTTCTACGACTTTCTGCTCTGGAGCTTTTGGTGCTTTCTCTAAGTTTATAGCGCTACTCTTAGGCACTTTGGGGCTTTGAGTCACAGGAGTTTTAATTTCAGGAGATGGTTTTGTCGATGTCTCAGGAGTAGGGGCCTGAACTGCAGATGTTGGTTTTATCGGTGGTGTCTGAACAGCAGGTGATGACGGCTTAGTTGGAGGCGTCTGAACAGATGGGCTCTTAACCGGAGGTGTTGGCTTAGTCGGGGGCGTCTGAACAGATGGGGATCTTGACCCATCCGCATTTCTGAATGTACGCGTTTGGGTAAGCTTATTAGCATCTAACTGTTTGATCACATTTTGCAGATCTTCACCATCTGCTACTCGGATCTCTTGACTCTCACCAAATCCACTGATCATTTGCTCCAGTATTTCTTCTGTTTTCATTTCACGGAGTGATTTACTCTGAGAGAAATCTATGAAACTAACTATACGCAACTCAGTTCTTCTGTTAAGGCTGTGTTCCTTTTCAGTGCAGTCTACACCGTCTTTGCACTTATTGACAGGGTTAACCTCACCATATCCTTTATAGGTGAGGAAATTTTTATCGACTCCTTCATTCTCAATGAGGTAGTTAGCAGCAGTCTGTGCACGTGATTGTGATAGCTTTAGGTTCTTATTGGCCTTACCTCTGGCGTCTGTATGCGAACCTAATTCTACGATCAAATTTGGATTATCCTTCAAGAATATACCCACCTTCGTGAGTTCCTGAGCCGCTCTATCAGTAATTTTAGACTTTCCTACATCATAGTAGATGTTGTTAAGACCGATAATCTTGTCGGTGAAATAGCGATCCATCTCTACATTAGCGAGGAGAGTACCTGTCCTGTTCTCACTAGTTAAGTTATCAGAGACACCGGGCTCAACTCGACCGATTCCCTCGAAACAAAGAATACACCCTTCAACATCGACGAAGGCCTCCATTCGTTTCGATATAAAGCCTTCTTTCCTGATCAATATCGTATAGTGATTACCCTTGAGTAGATCTATTTTAAAATCTGGGTCCTGCAGAGATGGTATCACCAATTCTTCTTTTTGCAGGGTATTGTTGTAAACCTCTATTAGAGCGCCTTTTAGTCCATCTCTTGGAGTATCTGGTGTGGCATCCTTCTCTGCGAGCGTAATGTCAAATATATATCCAGGTTGTCGTTCTACTTCGTGCTTAAAGAAAAGCGTTTTTTCGCTGGCTTCTATCTCCATTGTCTCAACAGATTCGAAGTAAGGCTTTTTGATAATATACAGATCAAAACTTCCTGACTTAGGTACTGACAGGACGTACTTCCCCGTACGATCCGTAGAGGTCTTAGAGACGATATCAGTCTGTCCACTTTCAGTCAAAGCTATCTCTGCGTCATGGATAAAGCCTCTATTGCCGTTTTCATAAACGTAGCCCTCAATATTGATCTGACTATATGCTGTGAGTCCAGCAAACAGTAGGGTTAAAGACAAAATTATCTTTTTCATTCATAGGGAATTTAGACAATGAAAATATCAAAACTTATAAGATTGGTAAAATGTGATCTTCTAACTTATGTCGATCAATGTTATGACTATAATTAATAGCTGGTGTAACTTAATTAAATCATAAGGAATAAAAATTATGTTTGATACAAAATTGATCTGATGAGAATTGTCTTCATGGGTACCCCAGGATTTGCCGTACCGAGTTTGGATAGACTCGTAAAGAGTGATCATGAAGTAGTAGCGGTAATTACTGCCACAGACAAGCTCGGTGGTCGAGGAAGAAAGCAGCTGCTTCAGTCTGCTGTTAAGAAGTATGCGATCGAACATAACATACCCGTCTTACAACCTCCCAATCTTAAAAACAAGCTATTCGTCGAAGAACTCCGAGGATACAAAGCAGACCTGCAAATAGTTGTGGCATTCAGGATGCTCCCTGTAGTCGTATGGGATATGCCCGAGTTAGGCACCTATAATCTTCATGGTTCATTGTTACCACGTTATCGTGGCGCAGCACCGATCAACTGGGCTATTATCAATGGCGACACTGAGACTGGCGTTACTACATTTAAACTAAAACACGAGATAGATACTGGGTCAATAGCCCATCAAGAAGCATTACCTATATATGAGGATGATAATGTTGAATCTGTACATGACCGCATGAAAGAGTTAGGGGCAGAGGTTGTACTTAAGACTGTCAATGACATAGCCAATGACACAGTTACACTTTCGGAACAAGACTCCGACAAGGTGACTAAAGCGCCCAAGATTTTTCACGATGATTGTAAGTTGGACGCTTCCGACGATGTCAAAACGATTTATAATAAGATACGTGGGTTGAGTCCCTACCCTACTGCATGGACACAATTTGACAACAAGAAATTAAAGGTCTTCAAGGCATCATATAGCTTGGTTGAACATGACCACGTACTTGGAGAGTTTATCTATGACAGACCCAACAAAAGCTTACGATGGAGTGTCAGTAATGGCTATATCGATCTAGAGTTTATTCAATTAGAGGGTCGCAAGCGTATGGTTGTCCGAGACTTTATGAATGCCTATAATCTTAAGTCGAATGAGCTGCCATTTACTGTTTCAGACTGAGTCTAACCCCTCTAAGGATTGGTGCCAATCATAAACAACCTCAAATAAAACTTCTGGCTGCTCAAGCGGAATCCAATGCCCACCTATCAATCGCTGATAGCTCCACGGGGCATCCATATATTTTTGAGAATTGACCATTTGATCTTCTGCCAAGGCCGAGTCATCGGAGCTCCATATTCCAAGTGTAGGCACCTTGCATTTTTTATCCCAAACGCCAGTAAAGGCATCCACTAAGTTAGCGCGATAGTAGTTTAGTCCTGCCGTCAATCGACCCTGTCGTGACATCAAAGAGATGCTATCTTCAATCATTGGATGTTGTACTCCCCAGCTCCGTAAACTTGTAAAGTCATCTTTGGATATCCAACGCTCAGCGAAGCCTCTCAACTGAAATCCCAAAACATATCTCCCCTTCCACTTCTGTTCGAGACCAGCTCGAGCATAGGACATAGGATGACCGACTGATACCGGCACAATGCTCCTCACTCGATCAGGGTGACTCAGCGCCATACACCATGCGATCACCGCACCCCAATCGTGACCTACGACATGAATCGGTTGCTCAGTCTCGTGATCATCCATCAATTGAATCAGATCATCGATTACCAGGTGAGCTTTATAGTCCGCTGTGTTATCGAGTATAGGAGAATCACCAAAGCCTCTCATATCCGGTGCGATGACCTGATATCCATGCTCAACAAATCGTGGGGTAATATCCCGCCAAATCTTCCGAGAGTCCGGAAAGCCATGCAATAATAGGATAGGCGTCCCCTCTCCTACTATATCTACTGCAAGCTTGACGGATCGATTCATTTTCAGGCAATTATCAATACCCTAAGATAAATATCCATCAATCACTCAAAGAGGCTTTACTTTGCAATAATTATCACGTTCACAATTCAGAATAGTTGCAGCAAGGGATCAGTATCAATAAATACATCAGTCAGTCAGGGCGATGCTCTCGTAGAGAGGCAGATAAGCTTATAGAGCAAGGGCGTGTCATGATCAATAATCGAACTGCTCACAAAGGTAACCGAGTGAACCCTGGTGATGATGTGATTGTAGATGGAGAGCGCATCAAGTCCAAACGAAAGGAACAAACCATCATCGCCCTACATAAACCCAAAGGCGTCACCTGTACCACCGATCAGAAAGATCCAAGCAATATCATCGACTATATCAATTATCCCAAGAGGATCTTTCCGATTGGCCGCTTAGATAAAGACTCGACTGGGCTGATTCTCTTAACTAATGACGGTGACATCGTCAATAGAATCTTACGAGTAGAAAATCAGCATGACAAGGAGTATATCGTAACAGTAGATCAAGTGATCAATCAAGACTTTATTAATCAAATGTCGAGCGGTGTGCCTATACTGGGTAAACAGATGACCAAGGAATGTAAAGTGATTCAATTGAATAACATCACCTTTAAGATCACCTTACAACAGGGGTTAAATCGACAGATCCGTCGTATGTGTCAGCATCTCGGATACCGAGTTAAAAAACTCAAGCGTATCCGTATCATGAACGTCAAGCTCAAGGATATTCCAGAAGGCCGATGGCGCTACCTCACTAAAGATGAAATCAAGAAGTTGAGGGGGCTGTTGTAGCTAGTCAAGACCAGTAGAGTAAGGGTTAACTGGTTTTAAGATGTCTTATGAATGAATTATAAGATAACCTCATGCCCAAGACTTACCTCATTACCCTATTTGTTACATTCCTGCATTTATCTGTAAGCGCCCAATACTTACAAGGTCATTATATCACGAATGAAGGAGAGAAAGTAACGTTTCAGATGGAAGATTTTAGAGAGAAGAAAGCTCAATTATTTCCCACTTGTAGTCCTAAGCTGAAAATCATCGTTGACGGTGAAAAGAAGAGACTCAAAGCGAAAGATGTTAAGCTAGTTCAGATCGATTCTGTCGATGACGGCCAACCGTTTGTCCTACACTCATTGAAGGTGAGAAATTATGATACTTTCGGCAGCCTTATAGAAGAAGGCGAAGTGGATATGTACTGGATTCCCGGTGGAGATTGTCAGGGACATTTTGCCTTCAAGCGATTAGATCAAGACGCACGTTTATTGGAAAGAAATGTATACCATAGATATTTGCCTAAACTAATGAACTTAAATGAATATTGGCAAACCATGTTAGACTCGTTTGAATACGAGGAGCTTCCCAGTTTTATAGCTCAATACAATTCAAGCGCCGAATATACATCAGTGCAGTAACTCTTTCGGATATATAGAAGGTCCTATGCCACAGGTAGATAGGTGTCCCCTTTAATCACTCCTCGAGAGATCACCATACGCTGTATTTCACTCGTTCCCTCATAGATCTGAGTAATCTTAGCATCACGCATCAGTCGCTCGACATGATACTCCTTGACGAAGCCATAGCCACCATGTACTTGTACCGCTTCTACCGTATGCTTCATAGCGACTTCTGAGGCAAATACTTTTGCCATTGCTGCCGCTTGACCATAAGGTTTGCCAGAGTCCTTGAGCCACGCTGCTCGATAGACCATCATCTTAGCGGCTTCTATATCTGTAGCCATATCAGCAAGTTTAAATGCTACAGCCTGATGTCTATTGATCTCTTTGCCGAATGCTTTGCGTTCATGTGAATACGCCAGTGCCAGTTCATATGCTCCTCCTGCGATCCCTAAGGCTTGGGCTGCAATCCCTATACGACCACCATCCAGGGTCCACATCGCATATTTAAATCCAAACCCATCGGGACCTAATCTGTTCTCTTTGGGGACCTTGACATCTGAAAACATAACTGACGACGTATCTGAAGATCTGATACCCAGTTTATCTTCTTTTATTCCCGTTGAGACTCCTTCCCATTCCGCTTCAATTACAAGCGCATTGATCCCCTTATGGCCTTTATCTGCATCGGTTTGGGCAATAACCACGTAGTATCCAGCTTTCTTACCATTCGTAATCCAGTTCTTAGTTCCGTTCACCAGATAGTGATCTCCCATATCTATGGCTGTCGTCCGCTGACTGGTCGCATCACTACCTGCCTCTGGCTCGGACAAGCAAAATCCTCCAAGTTTCTCTCCAGATGTCAGCTTTGGAAGATACTTCATCTTCGTTTCTTCAGAACCAAACTTCTCAATTCCCGCACAGACCAAAGAATTGTTAACTGACATGATCACAGAACATGAGTTGTCAATCTTAGAGATTTCTTCAAGAGCCAACACATATGAGATCGTATCGAGTCCTGATCCGCCATACTTCGGATCGACCATCATACCCATGAATCCGAGTTCAGACATCTGCTTCACCCCATCTGTAGGATAAGACATATCGCTATCTCTCTCTATTACTCCAGGTTTGAGATCATTTTGTGCAAAATCTCTCGCAGCCGTCTGAATCATTAGGTGCTCATCGCTCAGTGAAAAGTTCATACGTGTGTGCTTTAAAAATTAAACTCTAAGTTAATTTTCTTAGTTCTCAGATAATCCTTTTTTATTGGCTACAAACAACTATAATTTAGGAACTCTAAGGCTTGATGATCTTTTTGAGTAGGATCTCTTGACCAGACTTGACACGAATCAAGTATTGGCCAGGCACCCACGTCTCAGATGAAACAGTCGTTCTGCTTTCTAACTCACGCTGCAAAACTTTCTGACCACTCATATCAAAAATCTCAATTGTGCCCTCTCTCAGCTCGGATTCAGACAGATCGATTATAAACTCCTGAGCTATCGGATTGGGATATACGCTCAATCCTGAGGCCTTTGCAATTTCTTCAGTATTTGTACTTAGATCTCTCGTGCCATCACCCATAAATATGCCCCAGTCAGCACTTTCCTCAAAAATGAAGACATCGCCAGAAGCAGTTATTTTGTCTGCTTCAATCTCTGTAATTGCCAAGATTAACTCACCGTTGTTCCTGACATTAAAGATCATCTCATCATCTTCCAGTGAATAGCTCGGGAAACCAAATACATTATTTTCAAATATGCTCGTCACATCACCGTTCTCTCGATCTAATGCCAAGATATTAAAGGTGGTTTCCTCAGTTAGAGGATCGATCTCTCTAAAGTCAAATGCAATGATATTAGGACTATTCTTGGCAAACGTGGGATTGCCAATACTCACCTCTTGAGGCAGACCAGTGAACAACTTGAAGATATTGCCATCACCGAATCGTTGCGTATCATTATCGAATATGTTGATAATACCGATATCCCAATAGCTCAACTCTCCGAATAATCCATCTAATACATTGAAAGCATCATAGATCAGGTTCTCTCCAGTAAAGTCAAACTCCATGACATCGGCATACAGTACACCAGTAGTTGCAGAGTTATTCTCAGAGAATGTAGGATTGAAGAGCTCAAACTCCTGATTTAGTCGATTGGCTAAATCAAATATGATGATGTTATTCTCAAATTCTCCTGCCGATAAATCTCCTGTCACCGCAGCTATCTTAGAAGCATCCTTAGAAATTACAGCATTTCTCCATACTGGATTCTCACTTACTAAGAATTCATCTACGATCTCGCCAGTAGTCCAATCTATTTCGACCGCCTGGATCTGATTGTTATTATTGACAAATATCACAAACTGTCCATTGTCTGTAGCGCTTGGTCGACTGATGTGACGGGTAGTACTGATTGCTCCTAAAAGATCAGAGTTTTCTCCTAAACTCACATTGATCTGATCAAGAGTTGTACTAGACCAAACCACATATTCGGTACCCGGATTAGCTTCTAATTCTTCAATTTCGGTTGTAGCTTGATTGGCAGTGATTCCAACAGCATCAAAAGCATTTTCAGCTGCTGCTGCGACGGTGCTTCCGAAATCTTCTTGAGCAATCTGAACAATCGCCAATCTCATATCAGAAAAATTAGAACCCGATCTCAAAAAAGAGGTCAATGCTCGATACCAGATCTGCTCCGCTATTGAGGCACGTTCGCCGTTGTCTGCACCAAACGATTCGTCAGTAACAAAATTGAAAAAGGCCTTATTAGGTATCCCACTGTTGATGTGTACCCCTCCATTATCATCCGAACCAAAAAATTGATCTCGCACGTTGTCTGGCTGGTAGCCCGGATCACCGAGCCTTGAGCCACCATTATTAGGGTCACCCATATCACGTAACGCACCAGTTGGAAATATTGAAGGGTTACTGATGTCCTCCCCTATTCTAAAATCTTCGCGCTCGATTAATGTGCCAAAGACATCTGCAAAGTGCTCATTAAGTGCTCCCGATTCATTTTGATAGATAAGATTGGCTGAGGTCTGAATCACACCATGGGCCATCTCATGACCCGCTACATCAAGCGCCCTTGCCAATGGAAAATCAAATGCCTGGTCCCCATTACCATAAAAGATAAACTCACCATTCCAGAAGGCATTATCCATTCTTGAACCATCATCCTCTGTGACATTAATAAATGAAACGATGTTGGTACCATTACCGGTTATCGATTGTCTGCCGAAGACGTTTCTAAAATACTCATAGGCTTGTCCCGCATTGTAATGAGCAGATACCGCTACGGGGTCGTTCCAGTCATTTTGCGTGTTAGATGAGCTGACTTCATAATCGAAGTTTCTATTCTCTGGACTTGTATTTCCTGCATCAAGGGTTAGGATAACTCCATTAAGCAATTGATCGGTATTATCGCAGCTTGTCTCCAAACCACTAAACATATCTCTGGATGCATCCACCATGAAAAAACCAGATCCACATTCATATGTATTGATACTGCGCTGCTCACTGAACAAATCACCAGATACACTGGTCGCTCTTCCTATGAATGCTTCAGAATCGTTAGGCTTGGCGTGGTGAGCACCATCATCATGTACATGACCGCCATGAATCTTGCAAAGTGTATCAAACTCCTCAATTAGCTCGCCAGTATGTGCATCGAAAAGCATGGTTTTCTTACTTCCCAGATTTGGATAGATATCTACATGATAGATTAAGCTTGTCTTTCCTTCGGTATAATAAACCTTCAAGCTAGACTCGATCTGCTCGTGACTCATCAAGCCCTCTATCGAGATAGGAAAAGGGATATAGTTAGTCGTATTAGCAATCGCGAGTTTATGAATCTCGGCATCAGAAAACTTCGGCTCTGTGTCGAGATCCCTATCAAATTCCTGAGGCGATCCTTGTATCAGGTAGATATCTTGATCTGCGTTTTCATGAACTATCATATCGCCACCATAGATGGCTATGCCCTCAAAGTACTGTTGCAAACGTGTATGACTATACCCATTATGATCTGTAGTAGTGCTCATAATGCCGAGTTCATCGGCAGCATTCTTAATATTATAGATGCCTTTCAGATGAGACACATAGCTATTGATTCGAGACTTTGGGCTTTTCAGTTCTTTGATGCCATCGATACTGCCCTTGACTGCAATGACATTGCCTTGGTTGTCCATGACTTTCTCCAGATTATGTTGCCATAGAGCTTGATTGAGATCAAATGAGTGTTGTTTAGCAACAATTTGAGAAGGTCTGTTCTTGGTAGATGACTGCTCATATTTCCTAAATTTCTCATAGGCTTGTTGATTTAATCTCAAGTCTATTTTATCCATTGACTTAGCCGGAGCAGTTATTTCAATTTTCTGCTGGCTATAGCTTTGGAATGTTAGTACAACTGTGAATAGGGTCAGGGTAAAAATTCTCTTTAGAATCATTTATCGTCTTGTTTTATGTCTTTTACAATTTTATTGAGAGATCTATAAAGTAGTTTAAGGTCTTCTGGTATTTCATCCGGATTACGCCCCCAAGTCACTCGATGCTTTAGCTCCGTAGTAGCATATTCTACAAATCGATAGTGATTGCCTGGGTTGTCGATATTGATATCTTGAATGTTGATAGAGTCTATGGTTGAGAAGTACTGTTGAGCATCTTCGGCTTTCCCTTTTTGGATACGGTTCCAATCCCCATTAATCAATACTTTGGAGTAGATATCTCCGTCTGCGGTCAGACAGTACTGTTTAGACAAACCTGTAAACCCTCCACCTGAACCAAAATATATGATAGGGTGATCATACTGATCTGGATCTAACTTTTGGCTACGGCAAGC